>DATFHI010000069.1:0-7856 GCA_035248525.1 Fimbriimonadaceae bacterium
TTCGCGAAGGCATCCATCGCCTGGTTCAAAATTGTAGTAGGCGAGCCCTCCATCCGGTCGAAACACTCCACCACGAAATCGCGATTACGCTTTGCCTCGCTGGAATCGGAGGCCGGAACCACGTCGTACTTCGCCGCCAACACCCCTTCCTTTTTGACCGTCATCACCGTCTGCACCATGGCATCGCGCTGCATCTGATCGTAGGTGGCGTAGGGAAGTGGTCCGGGCGGAACTCCCGCATATTCCGAAGCTTTCCGGTCGAAGTAAGTGAGTTGACGAGCGATCTCTTGGGTTGCGACTTTCCGCCGCAATTTGAATTTCTTAAACATTCGGTCTCCTAAAGGTCAATGGGTGCGATGGAATCTGGCGCCGACATTTTCAAACATCCGCTCGACCCCGACATGCACCGGACGGTGATGGCAAGCACGCAACCCCAACTGCGCCAACGCCAGCGCTATCACCAAATCGTCGTGATAACCAACCCGGGCGTTCAGGGTGCGGACTCCGGACTGGGAAACTTGCGCTTCAAAATGCTTCAATTGCCTAATCAACTCCGGATCGGGTTCAAACTGCAAAGTGTGCCGCTCCAGCGCGTACTTCAGGCTCTCGATCGCGTTTTGCTTCTTCAAATGGGTGAAACAGAACGCTTCGACTTTGCGGCCGGGCATCCGCGCTGCGGCCATCCCCGCCACTACATCGCCCAAGCCGGTTCCATCGCAAAGCACCGGCGCATGCGGATAGCGGTCGGCGATCTGCCCGGCCCGGTCCACCATCTCCGGCCAGGTGGCCTGGTTGAACTGCGCCAATTCCACCAATTTGGCCCCATTCCGGGTTCCTTCCAACACCGCCACCGCGGTGTAATCGTGGTAGCGTCCCCAGTCGATTCCGATGCTGATCGGCTCCTCTCCCCGGAATATCTCCGGCACCGTGCAAGCCTCGATCGACTCCGCCGTGAACACGCTCCCCGACGCCTCCACAAACTTCGCCTCGTATTCGATATCGAACGCCCGTTCGCTGATGAGCTTGCGCTGCATCGCCAAATACGACTTGGAAACATGCGGTGATTCCGACGACGGCGCCCGGCGACTCCAAACTCCATTCTCGCCCGTCTCACCCATCTTGAAGAACCGCCAAAAGTGGTTCAGACCGTTAGGGGTGCTAATGAGTGTGAGTCGACCGTTATTGGTCGCGAGCATCGGCATCGCCACCTCCGTCACCAACGCTTCCGGCACAAACGCCGCTTCATCTACCAACACATGGGTGGCCTCATTGCCCCGCAGCGACCGGCCGATATGGCCCGACCGCGCCACCACCGTCGACTCCTCCAACGTAAGCAGTGGATAAGGAGTCAGCCGGACCTTGAAAGCCGGCGCGGATTCGGCGGGAAACAGCCACTCCAAGAACGCGAGCACCCGGTCGAACAGCAAACGCGCCTGGTCCAGCGTGGGAGCCAAGATCAGGCTACGCGTGGGTTCCGGACGGAGCAAATCGGCCAGGACCGCCGCCGCGCACGCATCCGTCTTGCCCCAACGACGCCCGCACGCCAACACCCGAATTTTGGCCGGAGAAAACAAAAACTCCCGCTGCCCGGCATGGGGAGTCCAGTGCTCCGAGATCCGATCCAAAAACGCTTCCACATAGAGAAAGCTCGCGAAAAGCGGATTTGTCAACCAACAAAATGACTCGGCCCGGGTCCAGGATCGTAGAATAAGCCATGCCGCATAAACCAGGCGAGCGCATCTTTGGGGTGGAAACCGAGTTTGGCTGCCTGGTGGCCGACGAAACTTTGGGGCCGATCGAGGCGGTGGTGGAGGAGATCAAAAACTACCTCTTCTACGACATGAGGCTGGGCGCCATCGACCTCCATGCCCGCGACGACGTCTTCGAACCGGCCGCCAGCGGTGGATTCCTGATGAACGGCGCCCGACTTTACATCGACGCCGTCGGCTCGCACCTGGAATACGCCACTGCGGAGTGCCGACACCTGAAAGACTTGGTTGCCAATGACCGCGCCGGTCAACGCCAAATCGTCCGCGCGATTCGCGAACTCGGTTTGCAGGACGAAGTCTCCATCTATAACAACTCCGTCGACCACTTTGGCGGGCACACCTTCGGGTGCCACGAAAACTATCTGGTCCGGGCGGATGATGGCTTTCTGGATTCCACCGTCCACCTCTTCTACCCCTTCCTGGTCACCCGCCAAATCTTCGCTGGAGTCGGCCGGGTTGGCGGGCACATTCTCACCTCCGATGGCCGCCCCAGCTACCAAGAGGTGGTGGATAACCCGGTCGATTTCATCTGGGTCTCGCACATTTACGGCGTGGAACCGGACGACGCGGTCAAGTTCCAGCTCAGCCAGCGCGCCGACCATATTCTCAAGACCATCGCCTCGCGGGTCCGCTTCAACCGCGCCCTTATCAACCCCAAGTGGGAGCATTTTTACAGCCACGACGGCATGACCCGCCTGCACCTGCTCTTTGGGGAGAGCAACCAAAACGAGTACGCCTACATGCTGAAAGTGGGGACGACGCTGCTGGTGCTGCGCCTATTGGAGGACCGGCTGGTGCCGGAAAACCTGCACCTGATCCAGCCGCTCATGGCCCTGCGCGACGTCAGCCGCGATCAGAGTTTCCAGTGGCCGGTGATGCTGGGCGACGGTTCGGTGATCTCCGCAATCGAGCTGCAGCGGGAGTATTTGAACCTGGCGGAGGGCTATCGCGGCACGGACGAGCAGACCGATTGGACCCTGGACGCCTGGGCGGCGATCCTGGACGGGTTGGAGAAGGATCCGATGTCGCTGGGCGACAAGATCGACTGGGTGGCCAAGCGCCAGATCGTGGAGCAATACATGTCGGAGGAGGGATTGGATTGGCACGACGACGCCCTCCACTCGATCGACCTGGAGTACCACAACATCGACCCTGAGAAGTCGCTGTTTTATGCCTATCAGGACATGGGCCAGACCACTCGGGTGTTGGATGAGGTGGATATCGACACCGCCATGACCGACCCTCCCCAAAACACCCGCGCCAAGGGTCGGGCGAAGCTGGTGGAATCGGTTCTGGGCCGGAAGGGATCGCGGTTTTATATGTTTGACTGGAACGGCGTCGCCCTGGACCGGCATCGGTTTATCGACATGTCGGACCCATTTGAGACTTACGAGTCGCCTGGGGATCAGTGGCAGATTCCGGTGAAGTGAGGGTTCTTACTGATCAACGGTTGTGATTGCTCCTTATCGGGGTGGACAATCCGATACTACAAACAATGCATCTGCATCGCTTCCCCTCTTATGCGCAGCACCGTGCTCGACAAATGTACAAGATCGCCGGGGTCCTGTGCCTAGTGGCAGGCGTACTTGCTTTCCTCGGATGGCTCATTCCCAATTGGAATCTGTGGCTTTATCTGGCTGCATTTGCGGCCTTTGTTAACGTCCCATGGTTCTTGGATAATGGAATCCGGTCAAGCCAGGGTGACGAGGGAGAAGTAAGGGCGATTAAGGCGCTTTCCGAGTTGGACGACCGCTACACTCTGGTCACAAACTGGGTGCCTGTTGCCGACAAGGGAGATGTGGACCTGGCACTATTCGGGCCACATGGCATCTTGGTGCTCGAAGTCAAAACTTATGCGGTGAAGATGAAATGCGAAGGTGACCAGTGGCATATTCAGCGCAAGAACGGAAGTTGGAGGCCAGTCAAGAGCTTTTCGCGCCAACTTGCGCAAAACGTAAAGCGAGTGTCAAGGGCACTGAACTGCCCTGCGACTGGGGTGTTGGTCTTCAACGACCGGGCCAACATTCAAGTCGTAGACTGCCCAGTCCAGGTTCTGCGTCGGAAGGAGCTATTGGACTTTGTCCGCTCCCTATCTATCAGCGCCATCAAGATTGAGGAGAAATTGGCCCTGATTCGGGAGTCTCTGGACTATCGGACAACCTGACCACCTTAAATTCAAAGGCTTTCTGCTCGACATGAGCAGTCGGTAAATTTTGCCAGGGACTGCCCAAAAAGCTCTCGAGGAATACGCTTACAGCATCCGGGTCCTGATCGCCTAAGTCAAAATCAGCCGATTCTTCAAGTTTTAAAGTAGCGCGATAAACCATTTAATGGAGTTTAGCGCTGACCACAAACAAACCTAGGCTCTATGAAACATAGAATCCACGTAAAGTGGAACTACTCATGTTGGACTTCCACGCCTTTGTTTGGACAACGGTCGTCGATGGAATCAATTCGATACTTTGAGCTGGATTTTTCACGATATGCAGCCGAGGGGATTCTGAAATCTGCGTAATGACGGCGAGTAAATAGTAATCACCCATTTCTTGTGCGACGCTCCGTTCTTTTGCGGTTATGAGAATGTTGCCTTGGACTCCGGCCAGTCCCTTAACTTCAATGGCGTAATTCGTATTACCAAGCGTTTTAAAATCGTATCCCAGTGCGTCTAACCTATGATCGATGATACCGCGACTAGCCTGCTGGACAGACTTATGGCCTTCGACCATAAACCATTCCTCCGCGAGCCGTCCAGTCCGTAGACGTTGTGCAACTGCTGCTGGTGTCTCTTCTGGGTCAATAACCGCAACCACTGGTGCGATTTCTTCTTGCTTTCCACCTAAAACAGCATTGACTAATTCCAAGTGCAAGTCTTCCTCAAGGATGGCTATTTCCTCGAACGTTCGCTTGATTTCAGGACGCACGTCCCGCTTATGCCAACCGGACCTCGAATTTGGAAAAAGAGGATCAAATTCATCACGAAGCAGTTTTATTGACGTCGCCTTGCAGTTTAGGGCGGTGGAAGCCTCTGCGTATGCATTCTTCCAGCTTGATAGGCCGCGAGCGCGGATGTAATCAGCGTCCAGACGGCTCATTGCTGATGCAACCAGTAGTGCCTCCGATGGCAGTCGCTTCTGCATGATCTCCATTTATGATAGCTTTGCTACAATAGCCGCGTGGTGAGTTGGCAGTTATTTCCGAGGTCTGCACGGCCCTGCTCTGCTTTGCAGTCGGTGATTTCCGTCTTTGAATCTAACTTGCCTTCGATAGACTCCGCATCTCAAACCTTGGAAAGCAACGAAGTCCTTCGGATCGTTGCAAACCAACTGCGGTCTGCTGGATTCATTGTCGAGGAAGGAAAAGCCAAGGAATCAAAGATCGCCGTTCCCGTGCTTTTCGGATTGAACGGTGCTATCGAAAAGTCCTTTTTCGCCGATGCATTTCACCCAAGCGAAGGCGTTGTTTTGGAAGTCGAGGCTGGCCGAGCAGTCGACAATAACCAATTTTTGAAGGATCTCTTTCAGGCTTGCATGATGCAAGACGCGAACCACTTAGCAATCTGCGTGCGTAATTCGTACCGAGGAGGAAACGACTTTGAGAAGGTCCTGCGTTTTCTCGACACCATGTACGCGAGCCAACGTTTGAGACTGCCTTTGCACTCAATCCTGCTGCTTGGATATTGAATTTCGAGACCTAATCCAAAGGGTAAAAGACGCCCTGGACAAGGCGGGTGGCGCAACTACCGATTAACCGTAGCTAAACGAATCTCAGGGTTCCTGCTCTCCCTAATTCGCTTTTGGACAAATTCGGGAAGATCCAACCCGCGAGCGCGAGCATAAGAGAGGGCAGCAAGCAACACCGCATCGCTTGGATCACTGAAAAAGGAGTACACCTGCTCAAGGTCAAAACTTATCCCCCTTTCAACGGCAATTTCTAAGGTTGCCGCGCGAACTGCCGGATCAGAATCACGCAGATACGACTCGAGTTCTTCCCACGGAATCGAACTCCGGCCAAGGGAAATCAATGCGCAAATCCTTGTCCCTCGTTCTGGACGTTGGAGCAGACTCAGCAGCCGCGACCTCACTCCGGGCGCATCGGCACAGTACTGCGAACTCTGGACTACCGTAAGGTTCGACGGCTCCAACTTCATCAGTCCCAAAATCACTTCACAAAACAGTGGAGAGTGTTGCCTTATAAAGGACAGCAGTTCGGTTTGTTTGTACTTATCCAATGTCCGTAACAGTGGGAAGAGCTCCAGGATTAGATCGTGGGAGGATCGAATTGATCCGAGATAGGACGGGACGTCAACCTTTGCCCGCCCATCAGCGATATCCGAGAGATTTCTTTTTAGGTAAGGATCAGCCATGACTCACTAGTGCATTCACGGACTTGTCCATATTGAATCCATTGTACGGGCCGAAATTATCTTGAGTTTAATACAAGGGCAGACAGGCAAATAGCCCATCCACCCTTGCCATAGTTACTACCGCTTGATCTTGGCCGCGTGGCCCAGTTCAGTCAGCGACGCGCCAAAGCGCTTCCAACTCGCATCCAACTCCGCAAACTCCGCCCGCATCTGCTCCGACGCCGGGTCGGTGCGACCCGACAGGTACGCCTCGAACGAGCTGCGGAAGGCGCCATAGACGCCTCCCAACTGCTGCCCATTCAAATACGCCCGGGATGCCGCGCCGACGAGCCCCCCCTTCAGTGCGCTGGTCGCCAAAAGAATCGCGTCCCAAATGCTCATCAGAGGATCCCTCCGTACACCGTCTGCCAAAGCCCGTAGCCCACGTTGTAGCGGCCGCGGACTCCGTAATAGAACCGATCGCGCATCCAGGCGGATTCGCTGGAGTTCGGATCATCCATCGCCGTGAACTCGACCGGCACGTCGCTGCGTTGCTGCAAAAGCACGCTCTTGATCGGCCGCTTGGTGTCCAAAAGGAACCAATAATCGTCGCTCGCTCCGCTCAAAAACGGGGTGACGACCACATTCAGCCGACCCTTGAACGCGTTCAGGTACCCGGTCGGGGAAACCGTATCCAGGCCGTTGCCCTTATACACGATTACCGGACTCTCGACCAGTTCCAGCGCGTCCCATTGCAGTTTCGGACCGACCACCAGCGTGTCCGGCGAGATTCCGAGCGGGGTTCCCTGGTCATCGGGAACCAGCATCATGGCGTTGATCGCGTCGCCCAGGGCGCTGGCGCTGAGGGCATCGGTGGTCTTGTTGGAATAGGTCGATCCGCCATTCACTGGGTGGGTGGTGGCGATCAGGGCCTGCCCGTCGTAGCCGATCCCGCCCGTTCCGCCCGCCAGCGCCTCCACCACCAACTGCTGTCGGTGGGCGGCAACCCGGAAGGCCAGGTCCCGGACCTTCATCCGGACCATGTCGAGTTGATCGTCCTCGATCGCGCGCCGATCGATTGCCAAACTGGCCTCAAAGACCTTGTCCTCGATCGTGACCGAATACGGCGCCATGCCGGCCGGACGCCGCTCGTCCAGAAACTCCCGCATCGGCGGCACGCTGCCCAGCCAAGCATATTTCTGACTCGGCATGGTGGTGGAAATGACGGTCGCGATCCGATCGGCGATGGAGTTGTCCAGTTCGCTGCGATAGGCCGCGCCAAATTCTGCCCGTAAGCCCGGGACAAGCAGATCAGGAATGTCGCTCTTGGTAAGAGCCATAAATTCTCCTCCTTGGAGTTGAGTTGAGAAAGGGGATCAGACGGAGTAGTTGTCGATCCGGACCCGCACGCCGGTCTGGCCGGTGGAAGTGGTTTCCAGCGCGGTGATGGTGCCGACTTTGTAGGTGTTGGTCAGGCCGGCAGTCGCCACCTGGACCTCCCAATCGCTGTTCGCATACACCTCTTTCCCGAGGTCGGTGATGGCGGGGGTAAATCCGGACGCCGCCTTGAAAACAAAGGATCCCGATTTGAGAACGTTCACATTCTCGTCCCCCGCCGATCCATCCGAATTGTCGATCGATTCCGCGGCAACTCCCGCGAATTTCAACGACGCGGTGCCGTGGTCCAGGGGAATCAGGTAGCCAGAGCCGTTGATTCCAAGCAACGCGCCCTTGAAAATCTCCAC
>DATFHI010000070.1:0-7206 GCA_035248525.1 Fimbriimonadaceae bacterium
CCCTTGGTTACCTTGAAAGTGCCCTCGTAGCGTCCGATATCTTCGCCGATGAGAAAGACATCCGGATTCTTGTCCATCTCCTCGAACATGCTCTTCTGGAGAGCTTCGCGATAAGTCGTTTCAACTGTTGCCATGGTTTGATCGGTAATTGGTATTCAGCCCAGAAGCTTGGTTTAGTGGCCCTTCTCCACTGACATGTCGGTGTAAATGTTGTCGTAAACCTCGCTTGGATCAGGGTGGGGACTTGCGTCGGCCTGTTCGTAAATCTTATCTACTTGGTCGACAATTTCGGCATCGATCGCTTCCACGGTTTCGGGAGTCAGAATCTTGCGATCGAGCAGAATTGCTTCAAGCCGTTTAATTGGATCGCGTTTCCACGCGGTTTCCTCTTCATCTTTGGTTCGATAGAGTTGCCGGTCTTGGTCGGCGGCGCCATGACCCGCATAGCGGTAGGTCATGATCTCGACCCAATACGGTTGCTGATTCTTACGGACCCAGTCGACAATCCGTTGTGCGTCCTTCTTCATCTGAAGGACGTCCATGCCGTCGATTCGCTCGCTTTGGATGCCAAAGGCTTGGCCCCGCTTGTAAAGCTGTGGCTCGGCGGCGTGGTACTCGAGTCGCGTACCCATGGCGAACTCATTGTTCTCGATGATGAAGATGCAGGGCAGATCCCAGAGCCCGGCCATATTCATTGTTTCGAAAACGACGCCTTGATTCGATGCGCCATCACCCATGAAGTTGAGCGTCACCCGATCCTCACCGCGGTACTTGGAGGCGAATGCCAAACCCGCACCCAAGGGGATATGCCCGCCCACAATTCCCCAACCGCCGTAGAGGCCTTTTTCAGGATCAAATAGGTGCATGGAACCGCCCTTTCCACCGGCGGTGCCTGCTTTGCGGCCCATTAACTCGGCCATAACCGCAACCGGATCGGTGCCAAGCAAAAGCGCATGAGCATGATCGCGATAAGCAGTGATTACGTAGTCCTCACCCTTGCGGATAGATTCTAGCCAACCCACGGCCAACGCTTCCATGCCGATGTAGGTGTGCATATAGCCACCTACCTTGCCTTGGCGGTAGGCCAAGTTGCATTTCTCTTCGAAATGCCGGATGAACAGCATGTCTCGGTAGTACTGTTCGAGAACGGCGGGTGATTCGGTGGCGTTTTTGACGGCTTGTTTGGCCAATCTGATACCTCTAATTGGATTGTTTTGAGAGGTCTCGGCTTACCGCTGCGCCATTGAAGCTGGAGGGCCAGGGACAACTTGTTATACCTGGAATTCGGAGTCAAACCCAGGTCGGGGTTCTATCGACCGCTCTGCTGAAGGGCGAAAAATAGGTAAGCCCTAGCAACGGACGCCTGGTCGATCAATTCGAACTTGGTCTCGCTGGGTTTGATGGGCGCATTCCAACCGTTTGCATATCGACCTTGTGAGTTGCGGACGTTGGCGTACACGTATTCCAACGCCTTCCTCATCTCCTTTCTAGCATCTCGATCCTTCGACTGCGCTTCAGCCAAGCCTTCAAACCACAGGTGCGCGAACCTGCCTCCATCCTTCGCCGCACCCGACTTCTTGTCGAACCAATGGGCAACCGAAGACTTGAAGACATCGTCCAGGTCCAGTTGGTCGATGCCGATATTTTGGGAAAGCATCGCCCAAGAGCGGATATAGAGGCCAGTGTTGTACGTCCACTTGGTCCGGTCGACCTTGCCTGACATGTTTACGTTGTCCCAAATCAGGCGGTCGGCCGGGTCCTGCAAGTTCTTTTGAGTCCAACTCATCATCTTTTCAGCAAAAGCGATCAGCTCATAACCTCGGCGATATTTGGCAACCGCCATACAAGCCGCGGCGGATGGAGCGTTGGAGCAGGCATTCTTGGAAGTCTTCTCCTTCTCCCGCCAATAGATGCCGCCGCCGAGCTTATCGTCCCAGCCGCTCAGGACGAAGTTCAGTGACTGTTCTGCCCAATCCAGGTACTTCTTGTCTTGCAAGATCTCGTAGGTTTCGACGAGGGCCAACACCATCCACGCATTGTCGTCGTAATACCGGTCGACGCTTTTCGGACCGGGGAGTACGTCATATCCAGGGACTGGCCCCTTGCCGTTCCAATACACTCGGCCGGCGTCGGCGTACTCTCTCAACCACGGCTTGTACTTGGCGTCGAGCTTTGCTGCCGCATTGAGCGCGGAGAGCATGACTCCCACTCCCCAGTTAAATGCCGGACCGCTCTTCTTGCCAGCTGCGTCGATGGAATCGCAGTAGAGCTTGGAGTCCGGCAGGTAGTACTCGCGCCGAATCTGCTCAATTACCTCCAAGCCGCGTTGCTTCCAAGTGTCGGCAGGATTGAGCATAGCGGTCGCCGCAAGATACGCAATCATGAATTAAGCAGGCTCCAAACTTGGCGCTCGCTCTTCCATGGTGGAGACGCAGGCCGCAATCGTCATATCTCCCGTTACGTTGAGAACGGTTCGGCTCATGTCCATGATCCGATCGATTCCGAGGATCAATCCCACCGCAGACGAGGGTACTTGCAGGGTTGCCAATACTCCGGCAACCATCGGGGCCGACCCGCTGGGAACACCGGCGGTTCCAATACCCCCCACAATCGCCAAGCCCATCACCATGAACTGCTGCCCGATGGTCAAATCCACTCCGAACAGACGAGCCAGGAAGATAATCGTAATCCCTTCGAACAGCGCCGTGCCATTTTGGTTGGCGGTAGCCCCGACGGTTAAAACGAAGTTGCTGATCTGGCGCGGAAGTCCGAGGTCCTCTTCCGCCGCCTTGAGCGCGGTGGGCAAGGTGGCGTTGCTCGAACTGGTCGCAAATGCCGTGGCCATGACGGTTCGCATCTGCTTGAAGAAGGCGACTGGGCTGCGCTTGGCGACGTACCGAATGACCAAACTATAGGTAATGAACTGGTGGATCGCCAGCGCCACGAGCACTACCGCCACGTAAATCCCCAGTGACGCAAATAGCTCGTAACCTAGCTTCGCGGCGCTGCCAAACACCAAACAGAACACTCCGACCGGCGCCAATAGCATCGCGTAGTCGATGATCTTAAGCGTCACCGAGAATATGCCTTCCAGAAACACCTTGACCGGCAACGCCTTCTCCGGCTCGATAGATGCTAGCGCGAGCCCAAAGATGAGAGCGAAAACCATGAATGGCAAGATGCCTCCGCTGAATGCCGCAACGGCGTCTCGGAGAGGGTTCTTGGGGACTATTCCGAGGGCCGCTTGGTCTTTGGCCTGCACCGGGTCTTCTACGGACGGTGGTTCCTTGGAATACTGCTTGATCAATTCCGCTTTTTGGGTGTCGGAGATGTTTTTCGCCGGGTCGACCAGGTTGATCGCCCCAACCCCTATAAGCACGGCGATCGAACTGAGGATGACGGTCATCAGCAGAGATCGAACCCCCACTCTGCCCACCTTGCGAATGTCACCAAGCTCAGAAACGCCCAGAACCAGAGCCGCGAAGAGCAGCGGAACCACGACCATGAAGATGAGATTGAGGAAGATCTCACCAACCGGTTTGGTCCAGTCCACCATCTTGTTCAAAGTTTCGGATTTCTCACCTAACTGCTCCCGGGCGACGAAGCCAAATATCGCCCCCAAGAGGAGTCCGATCAAGATCTTCGTGTGCTGGGCCATGCCCTTGCGTTCGCCGGGTTCCACCGAGCCAAGTTTCATGAGGCAAAGAATAGCCGATCTGAGAAGAAAGCGAAAGGCGAGTTAGAATGGAAGGGGATGATGGTTGCGGCAATCGCGTGCGCTCTGGTTTTTCAGCCGGTTCAACCGGTTGCCGCGTGCGTGGATTTGAAGGGTAGGCAAGTCATTCCCCTCGACCGTTCCCAAGAGCCTAAACCGGCGGCGACGGTTCTCATTTTTTATCTGGCTCAATGTCCAATTTCCCAAAAACTGACTCCAGAAATTAACCGCCTTTACCGGGAATTTGAACCGAAAGGGGTGCGATTGTTTTTGGTCCACGAAGATCTCAGCCTCACGAATGCACAAGTCCGTAAGGAAGCTCGTTCGTTTGGCCTCCAGCCCCCGATTGTCATCGACAAATGGCGACGGCAGGTGAAATTCTCGGGCGCTTCGATTAGTCCGGAAGCCTGCATCTACGACCGAGATTTCCGCTTGGTGTACCGCGGAAGGTTGACCAACCTCTTTTATGACTTGGGCCGAATGCGGCCCCGAGCCACCAAACGAGACGCCCACGAAGTTTTGACCCACTTGATGGAAGGGAAGCGGCTTAAGTTCAGACATACGCCGGCCGTTGGTTGCATCCTTCCCAAAAGCTAACCATGCTCAAATCTCCGGTCAACACTTCCACGCTGTGCCTGGTGGGAATTGGCCTATTCGACCTTGTCGTGACGATTGCGCTCATGGGGCAAGGGCTGGGTGAAGGCAATCCGCTGTTCCGCTGGCTCCTGCAAATTGGACCGTGGGCTTTTGTGTTTGGAAAAGCGTCTTTACTTGCGATTCCGGTTCTGGCGCTGGAGTTTGCCCGCAAATCTCACCCTGAATCGGCCGAGCAGGGAACCTGGATTGCGGTCATCGCCTATGCCGCCCTCCTGGGTGTGCAACTTTTGCGCATCACTTGACTCTTGTGCTTCGTCCCAAATACCAAATTGGGCAGGGAGCCCAATTAGAGGGTTTAATATTATGGACAGTCAAAGTATGATGTCGTCGGGCATTATTATGACCGCGCTCCTGGTTGGGATAGGCATCGCGGTACTAATCACGTTTATCGTTTACAACGTTTACAAAGATATTCCACCGCAGTTCCAACAGATGCCTGCCGGGCAAGTCTGGTTCCTTCTCATCCCGCTTTTCAATATCATCTGGAACTTCATAGCTTATCCAAAGATTTCAGAGTCCTTTAGAATGTATGCGCAAAGCAAGAATATGGACGATGGATCCGATTATGGGAGGCAATTAGCGACCATTTACGCTGTCTGCATGGCAATTGGGATCTTATGTGGATTGTTCAGCTTGGTGGGGCTCATCATCTGGATCATCTGGCTCGTCAAGATGTACGACTACAAGCGCAGGCTGGCTTAATTTAGCGACCATAATTCCTGGCGATGCAGGTCGCCAGGAATTTGAATTTCGTTAGATCTAGGATCACCCAAGCCAAAGAAAGTGTCGGTCGCACGGACTCCTTGACACTCATCGCAGTCTCAAAGACGGTCGCTCCATCACTGCTGCAAGAAGCCTGGGACGGGGGCCAGAGACATTTCGGAGAGAGCCGGCTTCAGGAAGCCCAGCCCAAAATCGATGCTCTTCCGGTCCAAGCAGAATGGCACTTCATCGGCAATCTGCAATCCAATAAGGCGAAGAAAATCGGACAAACCTTCGACTTTATCCATTCGCTCTACTCCGAAGCACAGCTAAAGGAATTGGCCAAGTGCGATCGTCCGGTTAGGGCCTTTATCGAGGTGAATATTGCGCAAGAGCCGCAAAAAGGAGGAGTTTTTCCTCATTTGCTTGACGAATTCGTGCAACTCGTCTTAAACTACAGCCAAGTTCAAATCCAGGGCTTGATGACAGTTGGACCCATCGTCGAAAGTCCGGAGGACTCTCGTCAATATTTTCGAGAGCTCAAACGATTAAACGATCGACTGGGGTTCTCCAATTTAAGCATGGGCATGAGCCAAGACTACGAAGTTGCGATCCAGGAAGGAGCCACGCATATTCGGGTCGGAAGTGCGATCTTCGGATCCCGCCAAACATAAGGAGATAACGTCATGGAAGAGTTGGTTATCCAGGAAAAGCCTGGGATTTTTTCTCGCCTTGCGAGCATGTTGCGCCGGGAAGATGAATTCATCGAAGAACCCGGAATCGATGCGACCCCTGAGCATCGCGCCTACACCGTAAAATCCGCGGCCCGCTACACAATTACCGTTCGCCGGCAGATCGTCTCATTTGAAGATGCGATGGCCGCAGCAAACGGTTTGAAGTGCGGAGAGCAGCAGATCTTGAACCTGTCTTCCACCGAGCCCGGCTTGCGGCAGAAGATCGTGGACTTCATGTCCGGCGTCAATTACGCCCAGGAAGGCACGTGGGAAGAGATCGGCGAGAGCATTTATCTTGTAGTACCGGCTAACGCATATGTGGAAGTTGCGCCGGCAACTCCAAGAATGAACGCAGTTCGGAACTAACGAGTTCGTGGGGATTGCGGAATCTACGCCGGGATTTCGCAATCCACACTAAACAGACCCGCCTTCATTAAAGTCTGCTCTTGCAATTGCTCATAGGCAACTTCGGCCAGTCGCTCGAGGTTGACTACATCTTCACGGTTGTAGGCGATAAGCCGTTCCAACGCGGCATCGTCACGGTTCCTCTCGAATCGTCTCCAGAGAAGGATCGCGTCGTATCCGTTCAACCCCACTGTGTCCTCCCCTCGGCAAATTCCCAGCTGCTTCTCAATGCTCTTTAATCCGCCGCGCAAGCCCACTCTTCGCAATGTCGGACAGAGGTCGATGTGGATTTGGTCCATGGGGAGATTTCCGAAGCATTTCCTCAGCATGGGCAAGTCGAAGCTTGCCCCGAAGAACGTAACGATCATGTTGTACTGACTGATGATGTCTCGGAAGTTCTCCAGGTCCTGACCCTTGATCAAGCAGGTGAAATCCTTACCGTCATATAGGCCGATCATCGTGACGGATGAGCCGCTTTGGCCGCCGTCGGTCTCGATGTCGAGATAGACGCAGGACTTGCGAAAATCTGGATAAGCGCGCCAAGCTTCTTTTTGGCCCAAACCTTTAGTAAAGAATTGGTGGCGCTTCATTTCCAGCGACTGGACGCTGGAGTGAAGCTGTTTGCGCAGGAATTCACGGTCGACTGATCCGATTCTGAATCGGTTGAGGTCTTCCAAATAATGCGACCAAGAGTTGCATCCCTGTTTCCACAGCGAGGCCTCGGTTTCTGCGCCGATGCCAGGGATGTGGATAAAAGTCTGCGGGAGCAACTAAATTAGCCTGGTTCTTTCCGGGTCTTTACATTGTCCGGGGACAATTGAGTGCTCGATTCGGGGATGCCCACTCCCGTGCCGTAAGTTCCCCAGTACTGCTTCTTGGTTGGATCAAACCAGAAGAGTCCGGTATCCAGATTCTTGTCGAATTCGCCGTAGAGTCGGATAAAGCCGTTGCCGTTGAAATTCGCTTTGAGATTGCGCCCGAACCACTGCACCG
>DATFHI010000071.1:0-4342 GCA_035248525.1 Fimbriimonadaceae bacterium
GCTCTTGCACGCCTGAGTTCCCGCGTAATCGAACTCCGCCGCTTGACCGATAACGATGGGACCGGAGCCGATAACCAGGACCTTCATTCCAAGGGCTGATTGTACCTTGGCGCGCGCTTAAGCGGCCGCTCTAAGAACCGAATCACTGTCAAACTTCAAACGCTTCAATAGTGTGATAAAGTTAATGTGAAAAAGGGTCCTACAATCCCTTTATGAGGCGGCGGTAGAGCTTCCCTAGCACATGAGCCATTCGACCGTGTATGTTGCCGAACGAAGGAGTAAAGCCCTAACGATTGGCATTGCCAAAGACTTGGAAGTGGAGGCCTTTGTTCGGGTTGAAGATGATCCTCCGATCAACTTTCTTTACGTGGAGACTTTGGACACCCATGCCGAGGCGATCAATCGTCAACTTCAGCTTCAGTCATTAACGGATGTCGAGTTGATGGTGCTAGTCAAGGAGAATAATCCTAAACTTGTGAACCTCGTTAGGGCACGAACTAGTATGGGCGGCGACGAGCCACCGCCTTCTTCGATTGGTGTTCCTTCGCCCATCATTCCTACATCACCTCGCTCGGGCATTGCTCGGAAGGAAATTCCTGGCTCTGGTAGCGAGTGAACGTACCGTCCAATCCCGTCATGAGGAGGTGGTGGAAGAACTACTATTGGTTTTAAAGCGTGGAAAAACTAATGACATATGCAGATTACAAATAAGACGCTTGTCTCACAGGAAACCAAGTATGAAAGTCCTCAATACCAGTTTATTTCTGCACCTTCATTTGCGATTTATTATTTTCGCCTGCGCTACTTTGACCGCTTTGTCCGGTTGCTCGTCAGTTACGGTCCAATCAAAAAACATCGGTGATCCGACTGCCCCTCATATCGTCCGGATGAAGAGATTGAATAAGCAGGTGGATGAGGCAAACTTACTTGTCAAACAGGGCAAACTGCAAGAAGCAGAGGCCATCTTGATCTCATGCCGGAAGGAAGATCCAGAAAACTTGATCGCCACGAACGACCTAGCGAATGTCTATGCAATGCAAGATGAGGCAGAGTTGGCATTTCCGCTCTATGAAGAAGTTCTCGCCAGTGGCAACAATTTAGGGGTCGAAAGTTGGGCCCTTTATGCTAGGGTGAGTTCTAGATTAGGTAAGCGTCACAATGAGTCTCTCGCATATCGGTCGATTCTTGGACTAAGCCATATGGCCAAGGAGTTGGGGTGGGATGACTGGAAGTCACGCAAAATGGGCAATGATGAGATGTCGATCGTTTATGCGACGATTGCAAACCAATTCACAGATTTCAACAGCGCTGAACTCGGTCAACAATACGCGCACCTAGCCTTACAACAGAAGGAGCTTTCTACCGGCGTAAAGTGGCATTTGGCTTGGTCAAGTGTGAACAACCATTTGCTCGACGAGGCTGTTCGGTTGTGGCGCGAGATTGCGAAAACTTCGGGAGATAATCCTTACAAGGAAGGGGCAAGCATTGAGCTTGCTAAAATCGACTCGAAATCCCGGTCCGTCAAAAAGGTGGTTCTTCCAAAAGGGACGCACAGATTTCCCCCGACCAAAGAGGAGATGGAAAGAAACAGAGAGTTAAGCGAAAAAGCTTTCAAAAAGCCGAATACTGCACATTAGTTCAGCACCAACCTCATCCCAACCAAGAACAGCCCTTCCATCGGTAGCACAATCAGCAACGACCAATAGCGCGCATTTGACCAGAAAACTTTCAATGCCAGGCCGGTAAACAGGCAAAAGCCGAGAGCCGCCAAATAGAAAAGAGGACCGTAAGGAGTCCCGGAATGCGCATGGACTTCCACCCAACGCGACACCACCAGATACCCGCAAACGGCGGCCATCAGACTTAACAAAATGGCCCCAAAAAATTTAGCCCGCATTGAGTGTCCTAGTTCTTACTCTTCAGATACAGTATCCCGCCGATAATCAACAATCCAAGAATCACCAAGCCAAGAACCTTCCAGAAGCTGATTGGAGCATCGCCGCGCACTTCCCCAGTCCGGGCGTTGACCAAGAACGAGTAAGTCTTATCGCGGAATTTGTACGCCCCCAGCCATACGGGCAGGAGGATGTGCTTGAAGGTGATGTCGTCGTACTGGGTTTTCTTGTCGGTAATTTGCTGTTCATCGCCGCCGATGTCGTAGCGGATCGACTGGTCGATGGTGGGCTGCATCAGGTCCTGAGCAACCGCGAAGCCCTGCTCCAGTCCTGTCTTATATCGCACCGTCCGGAAACCAGAGAGATAGGCATCTTGGTATGGCACAAGGCTCGGCAGATCCCAGTCCTTCAGGGCTTGAGCGTGCTTTGGTGGTACTGCGTCGGTAGCATTGACCAGCACATCGTCGAACTGGTTGAAGACCGTGCCGGAGCAAGGCGTCCAAGCAACGTGGCGTACCTGACGGGTCTGGGTGTTACCGTTGGAATCGCGATAGGTCTCGGTCGTATAGTAGTAAATCCCCCGCATCCCCTCATACCAAGTTGTAGTATTCGAATCGTAAGTCCAGTACGGGATGTACATGCCCTGAAGTCCGCCGGTTTCGCGGGCAAACTTCTTCAGGTCGTTTGGGGCGAGCCAGCAACGCTTGAGCCAATTTTCGTAGGCCACGCGCGCTTCCTCAAGCTTATATTTGAACGGCAGAAGCGACTTGGGACGTATACGCACTTCCGCCGCAACGGCAATGATCGCATGGGAACCGCAAAACGGACAGGTGTCCGATGTAGCGTCTCCGCGGGCGGTGAATTCCGCCCCGCACGCTGAACACTTAACCGTCTGCTCCTGATCCGGAATTGCATCTTTCCGCGCCTCCTCGAGGTAGGCGTTGAAATCCAACTCCTGAATCTGCTCCGCGGACTGCGGAATTTCATTAACGAATCCGCAGTACTTGCACTTCAGAGCGGTGGTTCCTGGCTCGAACTCCAGGATCGCACCGCACTGGTGGCACGGAAACCGCTTTTCGGTCGCGGTTGCTTCAGAAAATCCGCTCATTTACTGCGGAGGCAACGGAGGGGGAACGGCGCCGAAGACCGAAGTCAACTCGGCCACGCTTCCGGCGGTCGACCATTCGGCCATCCCCGCTTTCCAAACCATGGACTCTTTGGTAAATTCCGCACTCCCGGCCATCTGCGCAAGCTGCGTCAAGGTGAATGGCCCGGTCTGGGCTCCATTTACGGCAACGTAGTAGGAGGATTCCGTCGGCACAGGCGGAGGGGTCGCTCCCGCTGCTCCCTGGTTGGCCATGTTCTGCGCCATTTGGCCCGCCATTGCAAAACCGATACCGGCGCCCATCGCATCGCCCATGGTTCCGCCGCCTTGTCCGATTCCCTGGGCCGCCTGGTACTTCATGTAGTTGTCCAGGTTGCCAACCGCACCCATGCTCGATCGCTTGTCGATCGCCTCTTCCACTTCCGGCGGAAGGGAGATGTTCTCGATGAGCATTTGGTGGAGCTGAATTCCATATTCGTCGATGGAAGGTTGAACCTGCTCGACGAGGAAGTTGCCCATCTCGCCATACTTGCCGGCGAGGTCCAAAACGGGGATCTTGGCGTTGCCGATGACGTCGCTGAACTTGGAAACAATGACGTTGCGAATCTGGCCGACGATCTCATCCTTCGTGAATTCCCCGTCCGTACCGACTACATTCTTCAGGAAAAGACCAGCGTCTTTTACGGAGATCGTATAGCTTCCAAAAGCCCGTACTCGCACGATGCCGAAGTCTTGGTCGCGCATCATGATCGGGTTCATCGTGCCCCACTTCAGGTCGGTGAACCGCTTGGTGCTAACGAAATAAACCTCGGCCACGAAGGGCGAGTTGAATCCATATTTCCAGCCCTTCAGGGTGCTCAAGATCGGCATGTTCTCGGTGGAGAGGGTGTACATGCCAGGCTGAAAGACATCGGCGATCTGACCCTCGTTGACAAACACCGCAACCTGCGATTCCCGCACCGTTAACTGGGCGCCGTTCTTGATTTGGTTGCCATACCGCTCGAATCGATACACCATCGTGTCCTGGGTGTCGTCGATCCACTGGATGATGTCGATAAATTCGCCCTTGATTTTGTCGAATAGGCTCATCGTTGCTTGGAATCTCCTTTGCGTTGCTGGTTGCAAGTATACAGCCCAACGAATGGTGAACCCAAAGGGTTGCAACCGGGTAGAAATGACCTGAGTAGTTTGCAGTTTCGTGGCTCTGCTTAGGTCATAGTCACTAAACTGTTAAAATAACGTGAACCTGACGAAAATCTAACTTCGTCAAAACTTCTTGGAAATTCTCAATCCACGTGAGCACCTGAAAATGAACTCGGTACCCAGGGAAAATGAGTCCAAC
>DATFHI010000072.1:0-10104 GCA_035248525.1 Fimbriimonadaceae bacterium
GGATTGAGAATTAAATTGCGCGTTTCCTGACTTAACTGGGGCGTGCCTTGTCCATTGACATACATGCGAGTAGTGGCATCCAAAAGCTCCCGACTCGTGCCCGAGAATTTCATCGTCTCTTCGGATTCGCCCGCTTTTTGGGCGGCTGCCATTTGGTCGTTGTATTGGAATCCATCCCAACCCAATGTTTCCGTCGCGGAACCTAGGGGCTGCCCCTTCGTGTCGGCGATAATGATGCGCAGGTTGATCGCGACACCTTGATTCTGCCGGGCGACCGAGAGCAGTATCTTGCCCGGCTTTTTACCGGTGGGGTCATTGATCCCCTCGAAGTAAAAGTAGTTTGGGTCGGCGGATCGCGACCGGGCGAACTTCATCGCCTTGGCCCAATTGGTCTGCTCTTTGAGAAAGGTTCCAATGTATGGTTGTAGATTAACCGGCATTGGACGTTGCATGCGGTTAGGCTGAGTTGAGAAAACCACCCGTCTATTTCGGGGAATGGAGGCAAGCATCTCCGCGTTGAGATTCCCGCTCATTCGAGCGATCAAGCGATTTGATGGCGAACAATTGCGGAGCGCCTGTTCCTCTCGCCAGTTGTCCATGCTCATCGGACTGTTCCCATTCCTTCGTGAAATGGCCATCCACCGGTCGGCGATCCGCTGGGCATTCTGCTGCGTGAACTCTCCGTCTTTCTCGAGTTTCGCGCGCATCTTCTTCAGCGATTCGTCGATTTGCGCTGCAAGCACTTTCTGCTCGGCGGCCTCCTCGTCGCGCTCCATTACGGCGGTCCGAAGGAGTCGGTAACCACGATCCGTCTTTTCCCAACCGGCGTTGATGGTTTCCCCGATCCTCTTCATCAATTGACCAAGGGGCACCTTGTCGACCTTAATCACCAGGATGTCGTTCTTAGTGCTTTGCATCGCCTCCAAGGGATAACCGACCTGGCGGGAGAGTTCGGCAATGGCGACCGGGGCGGAAGCAGCTCTGACCTCGGCGGAAACCACCTTGTCTAGGTCATCGACATGGCCAACTATCGAAGCGCAAACCAAAGAAAGCAGAATGTTCATGGCTACATAAATAGTGTAACTCCGATTTGGCCGGATGCCAATCACCTGGGGCCCTAAGTGGTTCCGATCGCGACTGGTATCATTGAATCTAGAATCGCCCTTCGCCCCGGTTAGGATGCCCAAATGCCGTCGTGCGGGGAGGTTTCCTAACAGGAGAACAATTTGAACAGTTTCGGAGCGAAAACGACGCTTTCCAGTGGCGGCAAGAACTACGCAATCTTCAGTCTCAAGGCCATTCCCGGCTCCGATCGACTACCTTATTCCCTCCGCATCCTTCTTGAAAACCTGTTAAGAAATGAAGGAAAGGGGTCCGTCGCGCGCGAGGACATCCAGAACCTGATCGACTGGAATCCAACCGCCGAACCATCGCACGAGATTGCCTACTCGCCCGCTCGCGTCCTGTTGCAAGACTTTACCGGCGTCCCTTGCGTCGTGGATTTGGCGGCAATGCGAGACGCCATGAAGGAGTTGGGCGGCAACCCAGCTCGAATCAACCCCCTCCAACCCGTTGAGCTGGTCATCGATCACTCCGTCCAAGTCGACGCGTACGGTTCCGAGGCCGCGATCTTCATCAACCGCGACCTGGAGTTCGAGCGGAATGAGGAGCGATACATCTTCCTGAAGTGGGGTCAAAAGGCGCTCAAGAACTTCAAAGTCGTTCCGCCCAACACGGGAATTTGCCACCAGGTGAATTTGGAATTCCTGGCGCGAGGGGTATTCGTCAACGAAGAAACTGGCGAAGCGTATCCGGATACCTTGGTAGGTACCGACAGCCACACCACGATGGTAAATGGGCTGGGCGTTCTGGGTTGGGGAGTGGGTGGCATCGAGGCCGAGGCGGCCATGCTTGGGCAGCCGGTTTCTATGCTCATTCCGCCGGTCGTCGGGTTCAAATTAACTGGCGAACTGCGCCATGGAACCACGGCTACGGACCTGGTCCTTCGAGTCACGGAAATGCTCCGAAAGAAGGGCGTGGTCGGCAAATTCGTGGAATACTACGGAGCCGGGGCGCTCAGTCTGCCGCTGGCTGACCGGGCGACGTTGGCCAACATGGCCCCCGAGTACGGTGCGACCTGCGGAATATTCCCGGTCGACCAAGTCACCCTCAATTACCTGAGGTTGACAAACCGTCCGGAGTGGCAGGTTCAACTCGTAGAGGATTACATGCGAGCTCAAGGTCTATTCGCGACCGCCGATTCTCCGGAAGCCCAATATTCAGACACGTTGGAACTGGACCTTTCCACGGTTGAACCGAGCGTGGCCGGCCCGAAGCGCCCTCAAGATCGAGTTCCTCTTAGCGACGCCAGGAAGTCGCTCCACGCTTCTTTTCCGCAACTGACTGGCGGCGGCACCGCCGTTGCTACGAAACCTGAACTCACAAACGGCAGCGTGGTCATCGCCGCCATTACCTCGTGCACCAACACCTCCAATCCAAGTGTTATGATCGCTGCCGGAGTCTTGGCTCGCAATGCCGCGGCCCGGGGTTTGCAGCCGAAGGAGTGGGTAAAGACCTCACTTGCACCCGGCTCCAAGGTCGTTACGGAGTACCTAAAGAAGAGCGGGTTGCTTGACGACCTAAACCAGATTGGTTTTAACGTGGTCGGTTACGGTTGCACGACGTGTATCGGAAACTCTGGCCCCCTTCCCGATGAGGTGGCGAAGAAGGTTCAAGAGGAGGACCTCGTGGTTTGCAGCGTTCTCAGCGGCAACCGCAACTTCGAGGGTCGAATCCAGCAGGACGTCAAGGCCAACTATCTCATGTCTCCACCTCTGGTCGTGGCATTCGCCCTTGCCGGAACTTTGGAGATCGATCTGCTCAAAGATCCCCTTGGTAAAGATCGCGACAACAACGACGTTTACTTGAAAGACATCTGGCCGACTCAAGCAGAAGTTGCCTCGTTTATCGAGCGAAGCGTGGACCGCGGCCTGTTCGAGAAATCGTATGCCGATGTATTCAAAGGTGATGAAAAGTGGGCCGCGCTCGATGTGAAGTCCAGCGAATTGTTTGCTTGGAACGATAACTCAACCTATATAAAGAATCCTCCTTACTTCAAGGGCATGCCCCGTCAGGCGCCGGACAACGTTGCCGACCTGCATGGTATGAGGGCTCTTGCCGTGTTGGGAGACAGCATCACGACGGATCACATCAGCCCTGCGGGTGCAATCAAGCTCAATTCGCCGGCAGGCAAATATTTAACCGATCGAGGCGTAGAAGCCAAGATGTTCAACTCTTACGGCGCACGTCGTGGCCATGACGAGGTGATGGTCCGAGGAACTTTCGCGAACGTGAGACTTCGAAACCAGTTGGCGCCCGGAACTGAAGGCGGATTCACCACTTTCCTACCGACCGGCGAGGTGACCACGATCTACGACGCATCGGTGCAATACAAGATGTTGGGCACGCCGCTGATCGTCGTAGCTGGCAAGGAATACGGTTCGGGTTCGAGCCGAGATTGGGCAGCCAAGGGCACGAATCTCCTGGGCATTCGAGCCGTTCTTGCGGAAAGTTTCGAGCGCATCCATCGCAGCAATCTCGTTGGAATGGGAATCGTTCCGTTGGAGTTTGTTAATGGGCAAAACCGGGAGTCGCTTGGTCTGACTGGCACGGAAGTGTTCAACCTGATCGGTTTGTCGGATGCGATTGCCAACGGCTTTAGCGCCGGCAAGATATTGACCATGGAAGCCGACGCCAAGGAGTTTCAGGTGCGAATCCGAATCGACACGCCCCAAGAGGCGCTCTACTATCAGCACGGCGGAATCCTTCACTACGTCCTTCGGCAGTTGCTGAATGGATAGATCGCAGAAGATTCGCATCGTCACTTTGGGATGCGCGAAGAACGAGGTCGATAGCGAAGAGATTGCGGGCGTTCTTGGCGCGGCTGGCTACGAGATCGATGGCGATTCCAAGAAAGTTGGGGTGACGGTCATCAACACCTGCGGCTTCTTGGAAGCCGCAAAAGAGGAGTCCATCCGGGCGATCAAGGATGCCGTTCGAGAAAAACGGGCAGGGCGGACAGAAAAGGTCATCGTGGCGGGATGCTTAGCCCAAAGGATGGGTGCCGAATTGGCGGAATTGGCACCGGGGGCCGACCTCTACGTCGGCGTTGGGCAGATGGGCAGATTCGATGAGATTGTCCGCGAAGCTCCTCGATTGAATCGAGACGAGAAGATTCAGGTCAGCGCACCCCACCACCGCTGGGCGGACGTTCCTACCCGAGCCCGTAGCGGCCGGCCCTGGAGCGCCTACTTGAAAGTCAGCGAAGGCTGCGATCACAAGTGTACGTTTTGCACGATCCCAAGTTTTCGCGGCGGCCATCAATCCAAACCTATGGAGCGGGTTTTAGCCGAAGCAAATCACCTGGCGCGTCAGGGCACCCGTGAAATCAACCTGATCGCTCAGGATGTCACCCAGTACGGTTACGACCTGTATCGGCAGTTCACGTTGCCAAGGTTGCTGCGCGAACTGGACAAGGTCGAGGGTATCGATTGGGTTCGAATTCTGTACTTCTATCCGAATCGGCTTACCGACGAAGTGATCGAGGCGATGAGAGACTGCAAGTCCGTCGTACCCTACATCGATATTCCGTTGCAGCATGCCCATCCCGATACCTTGCGCCGCATGCGGCGGCCCTGGGAAGGTGAGCGTTATCTGAAACTCTTCGAAAAAGTGCGGGCGGCATTGCCGGAGGTGGCAATTCGGACAACCTTCATCGTCGGCTTTCCGGGGGAGACGGACTCCGAATTCCAATATCTGCTTGACTTCGTTCGCGAAGCACGACTGGACCGAGTGGGAGCCTTCCTCTTTTCGCGGGAGCCAGGAACGCCTTCCTTTGATATGGGAGAACAAATATCATCCAAGATCAAGCAAGAAAGGTATGACAAATTGATGCGGACGCAGCAAAAGATTTCACTGGATGTGAATCAGCGCTGGGTCGGCCGAAAACTGTCCGTGCTGACTGAAGATCGGCAAGGCGATTGGTGGATTGGACGTTCGCACCGCGATGCTCCGGAGATCGATGGCTTAGTGTTTTTTCAGGGAGACTCTGCGCTTGGACAGATTGCTGAAGTGGAAGTTCAGAAGGCCGAGCCATACGATCTCTACGGTCAGACGGTCGGATTCCTGAGCCAGTCGAAGAGTCCACTGCGGCCGTTGAGACAGGCAATTCCGGTTGCGCCGCAGTAGGGCGGTTAGCGATTTTTGCCGATATTGCCTTTTAGTCCACCACCACCGGTTTTCGGCTTGATGGTATCCGGCGGTTTGATCCCGGTGTCTTCGTCAGACTTGCCATAGACAGTAGCCTTGACCCCTTTGGCTTCCAGATCGTCGTCGTCCTCTTTGGTAGAAACGATGACCCTTTCTGCGACAATATCGTCACCCAAGGACGTTTGGGCTCGCGCATCAGATTGGCCTTCCCGGCTGATCAAAGTCAAGTACTCTTTTTCACCATCGTATTGGGCTTCGTATGCCCACAGGTGGCGCCAACGGCCCTCAGGAAGGACCTGCCTCGCTTGAGGTGAACCGGTGATAATGGCATGGCGGTCCCCCTTTGCGTACCAGTATTCAATCTTCGCCGCAGTAATCGCCGTAGGATAATTCCGAAGAGTCTTGGCGTTCTGCAGATCGTCGTCGACCGGGTTCCCCTGCTTTTCAGTTGGAGGCGCCGTGGGACGATCATTGGAGATCTCTTTGGGTACGACAGGTCGGAATGGAGGGATTTCTTCGACAACCGCCTTGGATTGTTTATCCTTCGGCTTGACGAGCATGTCGACGTTACCGGTCAGTATCGCCCGCTTCTCTTTCCGATAAATGACGGCCTTTTCGCAAGTCATGTTGGCCTTCGGGGAGAAGTACTTCACATTGCCAGTGGCCGTAACCACGTCGGTCTTCTCATCATGCGTGATCAGATCGGCTTTTACGATGATGTCGAAATCGGTGGCTGTCCCCTTCGTAAAAGTCTTGATCCCATTTTTGATCCGCATATCCCCGCCGGCGGATTCAATGCGCCACTGCTTGCGCGGCGCCTGACCATCGTCTTGCAGGTTCAGGTCAAGCTTTCCTTCCCAGGCTACGGGGCCAAATTTGGCATATTCATCCCGCATTTCGTATTTGAAATTGTTCGCCTTGAGGCTTCCCTTATAGAATTTGCCTTGAATCTGGCCTGGAACATAAAGGACTTGATCCTTCTCGTTGATGCGGAAAAGCTCCGTGCTTAGGTCGAAATCGCCATTCCAAACTCTCGCCCCTTCGCTTGCCGTAAGGATTCTACGCGAGGCATTCCACAACGCCTTTGGCGCGGTAAATCCGATTTTCTTACCCTGGTCTGAGATGTAGGCGCCATCGGTAACGTTGTCGAGCTGAAACTGGGATCGGTCCGAGGGGATGAATACGTGGTCGACTTCCGCCTCCGCGACTTTACGGCCGCCCCGGTATTGCACCAGCTTGACGTCGCCCAAAGTAATTCCCATTTGGCCCGGTTCGATCGCCGTATGCTTGCGCATGTTGACCAGCGGATCGATCTTCGCGAATTCCTGGACATATGTGATCGAAGCCAACGCAGTTATGCCGGCACCGAGGGTGCCGGCGATTCGCTTTAGGACCAGGTTCTTAGTTGAGTGTGACATCCGGTACCGTGACCGTCTCATTCGGTTGCGTTAAAGTTACATTCTGCGTGGGCGCGGTTTGAGCGCCTTTTTGGAAAGTCACCTGATAACTCCCGGGCGTGATCCAAAAATAGTACTTGCCATCGTTCCCTACGTTGTAAACCCGCTGATCGATCCCACCAAGTTTCAGCGTAACGACTGTGCCGGTTGAACTGCCGATCGGCAGAACTCGTCCCGTAATATTGTACGGCGGACCGGGAGGGTTCGGATCATTGGACGGCGTGAGGAGCACGTCGCCGATATCCACCACGTTCAATCCATCCTTCACATTGGGTGCCGCATTGAAATCTGTTTTGAAGAATCCATTGGCTCGGGCGGTTCCCACGATTCCCCAGAACGCAGTTTGCGTCGCGCTCGAGTAAGCGACGCCATCTAGGTTAAAAACTCCATCGATGCCGGACTTACCTGTCTGACCGCCAAATGAAACATCGGCGTTGGCGATAGGTTGGGCGTTCGTAGAGTTGACGATTCGGCCGCGCAACGTCACCTGTTCTGGCCCCACCCACAGGTCGCCGATCACCGTCGGTCCGGATGCAGGCGGGAAGTTGAATGTGAATAAGGGCCAGCCCCCCTGATTCGGAACCACTTGGGCTTGGGTTGTGCCGTCAGGAACGTTGGCGAGGGAGAATGAACCATCCGCCAAAGACGCCACGGTGGATGGGGACCCGCCGGGAAGTTGAACGGAGGCGGCTGGATTTAACGGTCCGCCCGTCACGACGCTCAAAACTCTTCCAATGAGGGTCGCGCTCCCGCCACCGCCTCCTCCTCCACCACCGCCGCAGCCGATGGCGAGGACCAGAAGAACCGCTGCAAGTACTCGGGGTAGTCTCTTCACTTGCTCCCTCCAATTACAATCTGCAGATATTCATCTTTACTCTTTGGAAACAGGCTGAATGTCATGCCGCTTCGAATCATGCCCAAGTTCTTTCCTTTGGAGTCTCGAATGGTCATCGTCGGCACATTTCCGAACTGAGTTCTGAAGTCCAATTTGTGAAGCTTGTTCGGAGTAAGACCTTGGAGATGAAGCGTGTAGACCTCACCTCCTCCCATTGGCCGAATATCCCGGTACATGGCCTCATAGTCCTCCAGAATGATCTGTAGTCCGCCAATTCCCGGGGGCATTCCGCTATCTTCTCGAGGGTCGAAGGCGCGGGTTGCCGTCGAGCTTTGGCCGATGACCGCGGAAATCGATCGCTTGGCCGGACTCGTCAGAATTAGATTCATCCGCCATCCATTTTGGGATGGGACAACTGCATAAGCTCGGTTCAGCGAGGTTCCCGTCAGCGTGCTTTGCCGGAATACCAGCGTCACTCCTTCGGGAGCAAGTACTCGGACGAAGTAACCTTTCCCAGGTTCGAATTGGGTCGCCGGAGTCATGGAACCGGTTTCGGGCGCGCCGGTTGCGGGGTCGATCGGTCCGGGGATGAATTCGAAAAATTCGGTTCCGGTCTCGGCGCCGGCAGCCTCCGCCCAATCGACGGGCGAATCCGATGCTTTTACGACGCGGATGCGCGATGTCGGGGTGATCTCCTGGACAGGAGATGCGATGAGGTTCCAACCCGGTTTCAGCGCAACGCTGCCTTCAACATTGGTGTAAACGCGTCCGCTGACCGTGAAGACAGGCTTTGCGGCGTCCAACCGAACGAAATATGCGTGTCCAATCTTGTACGGCCCAAGATCAGGATATAGGTCGTACTTCGCTTTGGATGAGTTGTAGCGAGCAGAAAGGAGTTGATTATCCGGCACTCCAATTACTTCGCTGTTTAGACTGAGAAATGGGTCGACGGGGAATCCTAGCAGTGAGATTCCTTTGGGAAGTCCGCCGCCCGGCGAGAATGCGCCCTCACCATCCACCCGCAAATCCAGAGCTAAGGGACCTGGGCCCTTATTCACTTTTCTGGTCAGCAGAACCGTTGGATTTCCGGAACGAGTACGCACGACTTGAACGACCAATCTAGCGTTGCCAAGAAAGTCGGAGCTGGTTTCTAGTTCGCCGAACGCATTGGCGGTGACAGGCACATCAGGCAGCGCGTTACCGTTGGCGGTCACGACAAGCTTCAAGGTGTCTCCGAGTTGAAGATTTGCCCCAACCACAGTGCCATAGAAATTCCGCGGGTTCTGCTGCGATGCGGTCGCGATCGCGCCGACTGGTAGGAAAACGCGTTCCAATTGGTCCTGGACGGGAACGTCGACGGTCGCCCGATAGGGTTGTCCGCCGTTCTCATCTCGAATGTTAGGAACCACGGCTCCATAGCCGCCGGCGATATCCATCCGCTCGGCATCGGGCGTGCTGGGAAAGATCCGGTTGAACGGCAAGTTGCCTTCCCAGAGGATGGGGAAACTCGTGCCGCTGAGCAGGGTTTCATTTCCACCGGCGAGAGTCTCAAACCAGTTCGCCTGGATGAGGAACACGCCAAAGTCGTTTCCGCTTAGCCCGGAAGTAATCGGCACCGGTTCCACCAGCAATTTCGGGCCGCGAGTGAGATTGGTTTCGAGGATGTATTGGCGCTTGAACCAGTCCGCAAAGGACATTCCTTCGATTGTCGGATCGCCCGGTCGAATGGTGTTGAGGGTGGTTTGGCCAAGAGCGATCAATCCCGGGACATTTCCGGCAAGTCCAGGTTGAGCATAGAAGTTAGCGTTGTACGCGGCGATAAATCCGGGAATCTCCGACAAGGACTTGATCCAGGCAGAACCGGCCATCTTGTACCGCAGCAGATAAAGACCACCCACCGATCCGGCATCAGGCAGCGGAACGTCTCTCAAGTTCGGAGCAATGAACCGGGGACCGCCTAAGGCTCGCTGGTTATACCAATCGTAATGGCCTTCTACGTCGTAGGTGTTGACTAGAACCTGCTCGATTAGGTCTTGGTCCAAGCCGGCTGGCACGGCGGCGGAAGTCCGAGCGATCCGCATGGTGGTGGCTCTGACCAAACCTTCATCGAAGGCATCGAAGCCGTACTGATTCGGACCAATGTAAGCAAGAAGCAGGGTGTGAATGAAATTGAC
Organism: Fimbriimonadaceae bacterium; assembly: GCA_035248525.1. Classification (GTDB taxonomy): domain Bacteria; phylum Armatimonadota; class Fimbriimonadia; order Fimbriimonadales; family Fimbriimonadaceae; genus 55-13. The sequence goes on from DATFHI010000072.1 coordinate 9,735, forward strand.
GGCGGTTACTTCTTTGGCGGCATTGCCGTAAAACGGGAACCGAATCTCAGGGGTGCCGGGTGCGTTGGGAACGTAGTATCCCCCCGAAACCACGTCGCGGTCGCCCATTGTTGCGTCGTAGTTCTTGACCGCAACATCTCCGCCGATCGAGGGGGCTCCAAAAAGCGCGTCCAAGAACGGTTGAGCTTCAGCGTAAACAGACTCCAAATAAGCGCGATACGTCGGATCGAATGCATTTGGTCCGGAGGCGTCATAGACGAGGTTGAGACCAGCGGCTCTAGACGAGGCCGTTCTTGAAATGGGCAGTCTCTTTCCATTTAGTCTTAGCCATACGCGAGACGGAAATGAAATGGGTTGCCTGTTGGAATAG
>DATFHI010000073.1:0-10609 GCA_035248525.1 Fimbriimonadaceae bacterium
CGTTGGAGATCTTGGGCTTGAATACGTCCATGGTGAACGCCGCCCCGGCCTGCTTCATGTAGATGACATCGCGGATCCTTTCCTGAGCGTTGGCAAAAGCAGACAACAGGACGAAGATCAGCAGAACGATTCGGCGTGACATGCCGATATCTTACGCCAATCCCTGCTCTAGGCCTTGAACGCCCCGCTGGTGACTCCCGCCATAAACGGCTTGGTGGCGTAGAGGAAAAGTATCAACAAGGGAATCGAAGCCAAAACGTAAGCCGCGAACATCGTTGCCCGGTTCGCCGCAACCGTACTTTGCCCCATGAGATACAGTCCCGATGAAACCACGTGATACTTGGCGTCGGAGTTGGTGATGAAGGGCCAAAGGAAGTTGTTCCAGGTTCCAAGGATGTTGACGATGGCCACCACCGCGATAACGGGTTTCGATAAGGGCAGAACGAGGTTTCGGTAAAGCGTTAAATGTCCCGCCCCATCCATGCGTGCGGATTCGAACAATTCCCTTGGCAGCCCGTCGAAAAAGCTCTTGAAGAGGAAGATTGCGAAGACTTGTCCACCAGCGATGTACGGCAGAATGAGCACCCAGTGGGAGTTGAGGAGTCCGAGTTGCTTCACCCAAAGGAAGCTCGGTACCAAGGTCAGAACCCCGGGGATCATCATAAACGCCAACACCGCCATAAATAGCGTTCCCTTTCCCGGGAAGCGGCATTGGGAGAAGACGTAAGCCGAAACCGAGCCGACCAAAACCACTCCGAATACCGTAGCCAAGCAGACGAAGATGGTATTCAAAGTGTAGGGGCGAAGCACTTCCCAAGCGTAGGCATAACCTTGGACAAGTTGGCTCCCTACTTTCCGAATGGCGTCGCCGAAGTCCAACGACTCAACTCCCGCACCTTTTTCCGAAGAATTCGCGACCTCGAAGCGCGACTTGCCTTGGAGCTTCTGACCCGTAATCTCCGCCGCCTGAACCGCAGCCTTCGGAACCCCAAAGAAGCTGTGGTTCATTTCGGAGTTCGTTCGAAACGAGCTGTTCAGAACAAAGGCCAAGGGCAGAAAGGTGAGAATGAGAATGCCGATCAGGATGGCGTGGATCGCCAGTTCCCTTCTGCGCCGAGCCGCTTTCATGCCGCCTCCGCCCGCAGGTCTTCCGAAGACCGGAAATACTTCATGTTAAGGATGGTCAGTCCAAGAATTAATAGGAACAGGATGACCCCGATCGCACACGCATAGCCCATGCGTTGAAAGCTGAACGCGTTCATGTACATCCATAGCCCGGGGACCATCGTGTTGAAGCCCGGTCCGCCTTTGGTTAGGATGAACATGCCCTCAAATCCCTGAACCGTGCCGATCACCGTTAGGATCGTGAGCAGCTTTATTTGGCTCATCACCAACGGCACATCGACGCTAAGGAACTTGCGAATCCCGCGCGCACCGTCCAGCTCGGCGGCCTCATGGACGCTATCCGAAATGTTGGCCAGCCCCGCGTAGTAGATCAAGATATTGATGCCCCCGGCGAATGGAAATCCAATGAAGACGATTGCCCAAAGCACGGTTTGGGGGTCTGAAAGCCAACCTCGCGTGAGATCATCCCTACCAAAGAGCCGCAGCAACTCATTCAAGAACCCAGAATCGCCATAGATCATCCCCTGCCAAATCATCAATCCGGCAACTCCCGGCACGACGATCGGAATCAAAAAGAGCACTCGGTACAAATATCTTGCGCGCTCCGATCTCAGCGAGAAGATCAGCTTGGCGATAATCAAGGGCGCGGTCATTACCGTGGCCAAGCCAAAAGCCGTCAAGAACGCCAGATTGCCAAAGCTCGAGAGCAGCGTTGGATCGGTGAAATACTCGGCGTAGTTCGAAAGTCCGATGAACTTTGCTTCCGCTCCAACTTCATAGTCGAAGAACGAGGTTGCTATCGCCCACACAAACGGCACAAGGCTGAACACCGCCAGCAATAGGAACGTGGGGGTAAGCATGGCGTACATCGCCATCCATGACCTCCACCGCCCGCTTAGTTGCCGCTTGGTTCGGCGCATTTGGAGTTCAGTCTACAGCCTCAGCCGCAGTTGGGAGATCGGACATGGAAGCTCGCAGCGGGGCGAGCGATCGCCACTTCGGTTCGAATTTGCTGAGGTCCAGTCCCTTCCGACGGACGACGGTATCACTGGCGGTGCGGACGTTCTTCTCCATCCAATCCATGAACTCCCCTTCGCTGATCCCGCCCTCTAAGTAAAGGTCCAGCATGCGTCGGAAGATTTCGTTAAACCTCAGGTCGAACGTGTAGAGCCATTTGGTGGTGGTGTACTTTCGCTGCAGGAACTCATGAAATATCCTTAACTCTGGCTTCGGTTCGGCCCCAACAACGTTGGGAAGAAAAGCCAGGATCTCGTTCACCACCGCGTCGACTCGTTCCGGCACGCACATGAACTGCAGAAATGCGATTGTCCGCTGGAGTTTGATGGACGTGCGCGCGTCGTGAGTGTCGTCGATCGCGCTGTTTGTGACTTCGAACTGCGTCCCCGATCCTCCGATGACGACTTGATCATGCCCATCGGCAAAGCGGTTGGCGGATTTTGGAATTGCCGGTAAGTAGAACACGCCCCAATCGAAGTGAACGTCCGGGTCGCGAATCAGCCGGTTTACGGCCCAACTACCATTCCACCACATGGCTCCCTGCTGCGTGACGAACAGTTTGGTACCGTCCGCGTCCATATTCTTTTCCCAATAGGGCCGCCAGGACTTCAGGATTCGGAACGTCTCGACGAATCGCGGATCATTACGGGTGAAGAACCCTTTGCTGTTCAAAAAGCTGATTTCATCCCAGTCCAGGTAACCCTCCATGTACGCTTCCCGGATTGGGTCTTGGACAAGATCGATTCCGGGCAAGATGGAGTTGTACATTTGGTCGAAAATGAGATCCATACCCCAGTCGGCGATGGCGCTTTTGTCGACGATTAAGGGAATCAGCCCCGCCCGCTTGATCTTGTCCTGCATCGCCATGAACTCCGGCCACTCCTTCGGGATGGTAAGGCCCAAGCGTCGAAAAATGTCCTTGTTATAGAAGATGCCCGTCTCGACCATGTCGTACGTCAGGCAGTACATCTTCGCGTCCGGCGCGGCCTTGCCACGGCTGATGGCTTGGTACTTGAATTGATCCCACCAGGCTTTGCTTCCCGGCTTCCCCTTTTCAATGAACGGATTGGGCCGGTTCAGGTAGTCGTCGAGCGCGATGTACCAGCCCTTTTGCACATCCTGCCAAACGTCTTCCACATTCACATTGAGGATCTCGGGCGCCTGTTCCGCTGCCAATTGGGTGACCAGATACTCGCGCTGTCCGACCGGAGCCTCGGTGAACTCGATGCGCGTGTCGGGATAGAGCTTTTCGAACTCCGCCGCAACTTTGGCCAAGCCTTGAATGGGCTGGCCAAGGTCCATCGGTCGACGGCCCGGCATGTAGATTCCGGGGGCAAAGCGGATGGTGTACTTCCTCGGCTTGCCATTTGATATCGATGTTGGACCAGCCCCGGCTTCGACATCGCCACGCGGCCACAGCGCCCAGGCACCTAAAATCAGAATGATCGCGAGGAATGAGTGGCGGAACACTTTAACCGCAGTCTACAACGCGCTCCAAACTTGTGCGCTCGCGGTAAATTACACACCATCCGGCAGATGCCGGAGGAATTCCAAAATGAGTGCGACTCAAGACCTCGAATATCGCCAAAGAACGTTCCGAATCGACCAAGTCGAGGCGATGGCGGAGGCCATCCACGAAGATGGATTCGCGTTGATTCCAAACGTGTTGACCCAAGCAGAAGTCGAGCAGGCCCGAACCAAGATCGATGAGCTGAAGCCATTCGGATTCGATAGTCAGGGGAAGACCGACCACTACAAATGCGTATTCAACCGTGACCCTTACTGGCTGCAGTTTCTGGACAAGCCCGGCATTGTCGACCTCGCCGAGGCAACAATGGGGCAGGAGTGTCACATCATTGGAGAAACGGCGTGGCGGAGCCATCCCGGACACGATGGTTGGAGTCCACACACCGACCGGGTCTTCATCGAACTTCCTGAGGAAGTCGCGCCAAAAGTACGATTGCCGGTCTACCTTTGCACCGCGCACTACTATATAAGCGACATCACTGAGGACCTCTGCCCGACTTATGTAATTCCGGGCAGCCACAAATCTGGCCGCGCACTGGATTGGGGCAAAGATCCGGATCCCAAATGGCAAGGCAATAGTCTGGAGCCGGTGATCTGCCGGGCGGGAGACGTTCTTTTCTTTCGAAGCGAAATTTGGCATACCGGGAGTCTCAACGCGACTGCTGATCAGACCCGGTACCTCCTTCAAGTTCACTACTCGCATCGGTTCATCGCCCAGCAATTTTCGCCCTACATCTCGTGGCAATTCAATCCGGACGTAATTGCGACTGCGAATCCACGGCAGTTGCGGTTGCTGGGCAACCACCGACAGGGCGCGTATGACTAAAAACCTGCTCGATCTCTCCGGGATGCACATCTTTGTGGCGGGAGGAAGCCGCGGAATTGGCGCCGCTGCCGCCCGAATGGCCGGTGGTGCCGGAGCAAACGTTAGCCTGACTTACCAAAGCAATCGAGACGCCGCCGAAAAGACGGCAGATACGATTCCCAACTCCATCATTGTTCAAGCCGACGTTTCGGACAAGGCGTCGATCAGTAACGCCATTTCGACGGCGGAATCGAAATTTGGTCCCCTCCATGGATTGGTAGTTTCAGCGGGCATTTTTGAAGGTTGCCCATTGGAGGAAATGTCAGAGGAGTTCTGGGATCGGACGTTGGACACTAACCTAAAGGGCACCTTCCTTGCCGTCCAAGCGGCGGTTAGATCGATGCGAAAACGGGCAGACAGGGGCGGGAGCATCGTGATCTACACGTCGACCGCCGGCCAGCGAGGTTCCGCAATCTACTCCGCCTATGCCACGTCAAAAGGCGCGCAAATCATGTTTATGAGGTCCATGGCGCTGGAACTGGCACCTGACCAGATTCGGGTGAACTGCATCGCTCCGGCCTGGACGGAGACCGACATGGCTGCCCCCAGTTTGGACAAACTCGGCAGGGACCAGTTGGCGGCCAATGTGCCGTTGGGGAGAATCGGACTTCCAGAGGATGTCGCGGGAGCGACCTGCTACCTGCTTTCCGACCTCAGCCAATTCGTAACGGGTATGACGTTGACTGTCGACGGCGGCGCAGATATGCGCGGGTAGTTCCGCTAACTTGAAAATGGCCCTACAATACTTTCAGGAGCAATATGGCATTTTCGTTAACGGAGTCACAGAAGCTCGACCATGTGTTGAGGCGCTTTGGATTGGGTGCCGGCCGGTACGAGCGCAAGAAGTTCGAGAAGATGGGCTGGGCCAAAGCCCTCGATACCCTGCTGCATGACGAAAAGCTCGACGACGGATTTCCGATCAGCCCTTGGGAATTCGCGGCGCAACCGGACGGCAGAATCGATACCGGTGCTTATAATCTTGCCGGATTCTGGGCTTTGCGCTTGTTCCTGACCCAACGGCCGCTCGAGCAAAAGCTCTCACTCTTTTGGCACGACCACTTCGCGGTCGATTTTGAAAAAGTGTACGAATTCCCCATGATGCTGGGATATCTGGAAACCATCCGCACTCTGGGTCGGGGGAAGTTCCAAGATCTGCTTACTGCTTTGTTCCGGCAGGGCGCACTCTACACTTATCTGGATCAGCACACCAGCAACCGCATCCATCCCAATGAGAACTTCGCTCGTGAGTTGATGGAACTCTTCACCCTGGGCGAGGGGAATTACACCGAAAGGGATGTGTCGGAAGCCGCCAGGGCATTAACCGGATGGTCGGTCCACTATCTCGGAACCGGACTTCAGTACAACTATGAGACTTTGCGGGCGCAGGCCGCCAAAAGCAAGCTGGGGTTGAACAACGCCTGCTACGTACCCGCTGTCCACGACGACACCAACAAGACCATCTTTGGAATCACCAAGAACTGGGATGCCGACTCGCTCATCCAGCACCTCTGCAACCATCCCCAAACCGCTCGATTTATTTGCGCGAAACTTTGGGAGTACTTCGCCTACTCCAATCCGGAGAAAGCCGTGGTGGATCGATTGGCGGGCATTTGGAAAAAGACCGGTGGGGACATTCAAGCCATATTGATGTCAATCGGCACCGCTCCGGAATTTTGGTCCGAGAAGTGTTATTTGCAACGGACCAAATCGCCAATGGATTACACCATCGGCCTTTACCGCAGCCTTGGCTTGGGCCCCATCGTGCTCCAACTGCGAGGTACTCCAACGAATGAATTCCAGCCCATCAAGAAGGAGGTCCGGGACACTGCCGGAGGACTCTATTACTTCATGACCCGTCAGGGAATGTCGCTGTTGCTGCCTCCAAACGTCGCCGGGTGGGAATGGGGCGAAGCCTGGATCAACCCGGCAACCACGGTGGAGCGGCTGAACATGTCGAACGCGATCTTTTGGGGAGGAGGAGCGGCTCGGCCATTTGCGGTTTGGCTCGCCACCAAACTGAAAACGGAAGACAACGCTACGACATCCGACAAGATCGTCGACGGGATGGCGGACATATTGGATATCCCCATCAGCGACCAGTCGCGACCTGCTCTCATTGCAATGTGCAACAAGCATGGCGGACCCAAGGCCTTGGAGAATAAGGATCAAGCCGCCAACCTCTTCGCGCGGCTTTCCCGGGCGATGTTCGCGATCCCTGACTTTCAGCTTTGCTAGCGCGCTATCGATCTCGTTCGATGACGACGGTTATCGACTTGACCGGGGGCATACCGGGCATCTCTCCCGGCTCCACGTCCTCGAGCTTCGATTCCGAGCGATTAAGTTTGGAAGTTTTGGCGTCGAAGTATCCAACTGACTCGATCCGGGTCGGTTTCTTCAGGTTGGGCTCCATGACGGAGATACTCGCCGAAACTTTGGCAATTCCGTCCTGAATGCTCTCCAACTTGGCGCTTCCTTTCACCGTCGTCTTAACGTCGCCTTGGATCGTCTCGTCGATCTTGACTTTGTCGCCAACCTTCATCTCCGCGCTTGGCCGATAAATGAGGAAATTCATGAAGATCGGCTGCCGACGGTCCTTGGGAATCCCCTTCTCAATCGGCGCGCCGAACTTGTTGTAGCGGATGACTCGGATATCCCCGCCCGGCTGCTTCATTTCCTGACCGAGAACGTTGATCGTCATGTCGTAGGCCTTGGTTTCCAAGTCTGCATCGCCGTTTTCATAGAGCTTCTTCACCTCATAGCTCAGCTTGCCCAATATCGAGACGCTATATTCACTCGTGTCCATCCGCAGGCTCATCGCGTAGATGTCGCGTTCGCCTATGACGTAAATGCGCGCCGGAGTAAAGCTGGCCTGCTTGCCAAAGAGAAGGACTCCGCAAATTGCGGAAGTAAGAAGCATGAGCATATTTTACTGGTCTTCGCGCTACAAGCAAAGGCGGTAGCATCCCGGATGTGTTGCTGTTGCCACTCTTGGGCTTGGCCATCTTTGCTCCTCCACACGCTCAGGTGCCAGGAAGCAATCTGGTATCCGATCAGCTCATGGCGACTGGTCAATTTCTGAGGCCAGCGGGTCAGCAACTGCTTCTCAATTCTCGGCCGGTCGATCTTGCCCTCCACCCGAACGGGAAATGGCTGTATGTGAAGGAAAATCGGGGCCTTACGGTAGTGGACGTCGCCCGGTGGAAAGTCATTCAAGAGTTAGCGGTCAAAGGCGGTTCGTCGCAGACAGGGATCTTGGTCCACCCCGGGGGAGAATGGCTCTACGTTTCGAACGCCGAGTCCTCGGTTTGGCAGGGCAAGATTGGAAATGACGGGAGGGTCTCTTGGGAGGGAGACTTTCCGCTTCCAAAACCCAAGCTGGGAGGCGAGGCTTATCCCACCGGAATGGCCCTCGCCGACGATGACCGCACATTGTACGTGTGCGCTTCCCGATCCAACCAAATCGTAATGTTTGATACTCGCGGCCAGAACCCGATCCAGGCATTTGACACCGACATCGCGCCTTACGACCTTGCTCTTCATGATGGAACGCTCTACGTCTCGTGTTGGGGCGGTAAGCGGCCAATCAGAGGGGTGAAAACTGCGCCATCCGCTGGAACGGAGGTTGAAGTCGATGAGCGAGGGATCGCAAAGGGCGCGACGGTCGCAATCCATACGTTGGGGCAAGCAACATACCGATCCATCCCAACCGGTCTGCAACCCAGCGAAATCGCATTTGCACCTGATGGAAGGGCATTCGTCGCGAATGCTAACGACGACACCGTGCTCGAAATTTCCGCCGATCTGAAGTCGATCAGAGAAATCGTGGTGAGTCCGCAGCCCGGATTGCCGTTTGGCAGCGCGCCCAATGCTCTTTCGATATTTGATGGCAAGCTCTTTGTGGCGGCCGGTGGCAACAATGCGGTTGGCGTTTACGATGTAACTGGCTCTCCACAACTGGTGGGCTTCCTGCCGGTCGGTTGGTACCCCGCAGCTATTGCAATCTCGAATGGATTCGCCTACGTGGCAAATGTCAAAGGAATCGGATCTCGTCGTAAGCAAAAGGACGGCTCCTACTCGGTTTACAACTTCACGGGAAGTCTGACCAAAGTGAGTTTGAGTGAGCTCGGAAGATTGCAGACGCACACTCAGACTGTCCGCCGACTGAATGCAATCCCGGCTGTTCCTATTGGCTCCGGCAAATCTGAACCGGTGCCCCGCAAGATGGGCCGAAGTCCGATCGAGCACGTGGTTTACATCATCAAAGAGAACCGGACTTACGACCAAATTTTCGGCGACGTGGCTACCGGCGACGGTGATCCAAAACTGTGCACGTTCGGGCGAAATATCACTCCAAACCACCACGCTCTGGCCCAACGGTTCGGGCTCCTCGACAACTACTATTGCAATGGGATAAATAGCGCCGATGGCCATGCCTGGAGCGTCGAGGGCAACGCCACCAGCCACTTCGAACGGTCGTTTGGCGGCTGGACTCGAAGCTACCCGTTCGGCGACGATCCGCTCTCCCCGAGCTTCAGTGGGTTCTTATGGGACAACGTGCTGAAGCACGGACGGTCGTTTTACAATTTCGGGGAGTTTGATTACGCGACCGAGAAACCAGACGGCAGTTGGGTTCAGTTTTATCAGGATTGGCGATCCAGGTCCGGCAAATTCCACGTCGAGCACAACATCGGGGTCGAGAGAGTCCGGAGGTATTCCCATCCGCAGTATCCGGGTTGGGACCTGGACATCAGCGACCAATACCGCGCACAAATCTTTCTTGATGATTTGAAGAAGCGAGAAGCCCAAGGCGCCTATCCAAATCTCACGATCATTTATCTTCCCCAAGATCACACCAGCGGCACTGCCCCCGGCAATCCAACTCCACGCGCTTGCGTGGCCGACAATGACTTGGCGCTCGGAAAGATCGTCGATTGCCTCAGCCATTCAAAGTTTTGGAAAAAGATGGCGATCTTTGTGATCGAAGACGATCCTCAAAATGGCTTCGATCACGTGGATGGACATCGATCGATCTGCCTGGTAATTAGTCCTTATTCGCAGCGCGGGGGGACGAGCAGCCGCTTTTACAACCAGACCAGCGTGCTTGCCACCATGCAAAGAATCTTGGGCGTTCCCCCCATGAACCAAATGGATGCGCGTTCACCGATCATGTTCGAATGCTTTACGTCCAAGCCCAACTATCGACCGTATTCATTTCTTTGGAACCGGGTTGCAATCGACGAGCAGAATCCGCCCAAATCGGAATTGAAGGGTGAGGCACTAAAGTTGGCTGAGTATTCCACCAAATTGCCCAAGGACAAACCAGACCAAATGAATGCGACTGAAGCGGATTTCTTTAACCGCGCGATTTGGGGATCCGTTTATCCAAACCGCGCGTACCCTGCCGGATACGCCGGCGCCCATGGCAGGGGATTGAAAAAACGGGGACTTAGATCGGTTGGCGACCCTGACGATGATTAAATCTCCAGGCTGCAACGGGTAAGGTTTCACCGGATGCCGCGGTTGGAGGTTCAAGACATTGTCATGCAGTTCCCCGCGGTGCGGGCTCTCGACGGGGTAACCATTGACTTTGAACCCGGGCTCGTGCATGGCATCGTAGGGGAAAACGGCGCTGGCAAGAGCACGCTCATGAAGATCATGAGCGGCCTCCAATCCCCAACCACAGGCACTGTGTTGCTCGATGGAAATCCCATCCAACTTTCTGGAGTCCGCGATGCCCTGGCCCACGGGATTGCGATGATCCATCAAGAGCTCAATTTGGTCGATGAACTGACGGTCGCGGAAAATGTGTTTCTTGGCCGCGAGATCACCCATCGCGGTTTGCTGGATAAGACCGAAATGGGCCGGCTGACGGCTGAGTATCTAAATGAAATCCATGCCAGTTTTGGACCTTGGACCAAGGTGGCGGACCTGTCCATTGCCGGCAAGCAATTGGTGGAAATCGCTAAGGCGCTGAGTTCGGATGCGAAGATTTTGATCATGGATGAGCCGACGGCCGTCCTGAGTGAGCCGGAGTCCGAGGCCCTCTTCCAACTGATCGGCAAACTGCGCGAGTCG
>DATFHI010000074.1:0-10575 GCA_035248525.1 Fimbriimonadaceae bacterium
ATATTCATTCCAAAGCCCAATGGCGTTGAAAATTCCCACCACGATCAGTCCCGGCTTGGCAAGCGGGAGCATGATCCGGGTGAAGGTCGAGAAATGGTTGCACCCATCGAGTTGGGCGGCTTCTGCGAGTTCGTTTGGTAAGGCCTGGAAGAAACCAGTTAAGACGAAGATCGTAAAGCTCAAAGAGTAGGCGACGTATGCAACGACCAGCCCAGTCAAGGTGTCGTACAGGTGCAAGCTTTGAAGAAGGAAATAGAGCGGAATCACGATCAGGAAATTCGGGAACATCATGCCGCCCAAAAACATCCCGAACAGCGACTTGCTGCCTCGAAACGGGTACTTGGCAAAGACGTACGCGGCCATCGCTCCCACGGGAATGAGAATCAATAGAGTGAAGATCGCGACGAGCGCCGAGTTCTTGAAGGCGGGTCCGATTCCTTCATTAGTCCAGGCGTTGGCGTAGTTTTGCCATTGCGGACTCTTGGGCATGCCCCATGGCGAGGCGAATATCTCAGGATTTCCCTTGACCGAAGTGACGATGACCCACAGTAGCGGAATGATAATCGTCAAGGCAAAGAGCGCCAATCCAATCGAGATGACAACCCGCTTCATGTCCGTCGCTCCTCTGGGTCCTTACGGAAGATGAACATGAGTACCGCCGCCAAAACCATCGCCAACGCGAAGTTGGCGACAGCGACGCTCGTTCCCGCTCCGAACTCAGACTCCTTGAATGCCTTTTTGTACAGCAGGGTTAGGAGCGTCTCGGTCGCCCGGTCAGGTCCACCCTCGGTCATAACCCACACGAGGGCAAAGATATTGAGCACATTGATGACGATGTAGATGGTTGCAATCCGCTTTACCGACCAAAGCATTGGCCAGGTAACTCGCCAAAATCGGTGCCAACCAGATGAGCCGTCGAGCTGCGCCGCTTCATTGATCTCTTCCGGAATCTGTTTGAGTCCGGCAGAAAACAGCATGATGTAAAAGCCGACCGCGTACCACACGAAGGCAATTCCCACTGCCCCTAACGCCTGAGATGAATTGGCAAGGGGCTGGGATACGCTGGTGATTCCTACCTTTTCCGCACCTTTGGTGAGGAGACCGTAGGACGGGTTGTACATGAATTGCCAGATGATCGCGACGATTACCAACGAGATCACTTGAGGGAATAGATGCAGACCTCTTAGAAATTTCACGGGCGCGGAATTGGACTGCATTCCGTGGGCTAGAAGCAGACTGAATACAAGGATCGCCAAGCCGCCAACCACCAATATCCAGAGGTTGTTGTGGACCGCCTTCTGAAAGGCCTCATCGGTGGAAAGAGCTTTGAAGTTGTCCAGCCCAACGAAGGTTTTCTTGGCGGAGACTCCCCGCCAACGGAACATCGACAAATAGAACGCCTGCACCAAGGGCCAGACCACGAAAATCGAATAAAGAAGTACCGCAGGCGAGAGGAACGCAATGATGAATGCCGTTCGTCCCCGTTTAGCCATGGCTAAACCATTATGCCCGTCCGGTGGACGAAATTCTCAGGCTTTCACGTAGGTCATGGCCGTGGCACCGTAGCGATCCCCAGATGCTAGCTGCAAGTTATTCAACTTGGACATTTCTTCGGCGGTCAACACGATGTCCGAGGCAGCGCAGTTTTCTTCCAATCGATTCACGCGCTTCGTGCCGGGGATGGGGATGATGTGCTCACTGCTGGCCAACACCCACGCCAAGGCAATTTGCGCTGGCATCGCCGTGCGCATTGCGGCCACCTCTTTAATAACCGCAACGATTTCCATGTTAGATTCCAAATTGTCTTCCGAGAATCTGGGCATATTCCGGCGGTTATCCGATTGTTCAAGGCTGTCGACGGTAGGAATGGAGCCTGTCAGGAATCCCCGTCCAAGTGGAGAATAGGCCACGAACGCAACCCCAAGTTCGCGAGTTGCGGGAACCTCTTCGCTCATAAAGTCTCGGGTCCAAAGCGAAAATTCGTTTTGAACGGCGGCAATGGGATGGACGGCTGCCGCTTTCTTTAGCGTCGTTGCGGAGACTTCGCTTAAGCCCAGTTGCAGTACTTTGCCCTCTTTCACCAATTCCGCCATCGCCGCCACGGATTCCTCGATCGGAACCAAGGGATCCACTCGATGTTGGTAATAGAGGTCGATTTGATCGATTCCCAACCGCTGCAAAGAGCGGTCCACACATTTGCGAATGTATTCAGGCGTGCCGTCGACGATCCACGGAGCATTGCTCTCCACCTGACCTCGGTGGCTCGTGAGGTCTCGATCGTAAACGTTTCCGAACTTGGTGGCAAGGAAGACTTCGGAGCGACGCTCGGCCAGGATGGGACGCAGCAACTCCTCATTCGCTCCCGACCCGTAAAGGTCGGCCGTATCCCAGTGGTTGGCTCCCAACTCTAATGCACGCGAAAGTACGGAGTACGCATCCGAAGCGGTCGCGGGAGAGCCGTAAGCCCAACTCATCCCCATGCAGCCAAGCCCAATTTCGCCAACAAAGCGGTCACCAATCTTCCGTTGTTTCATTACTTCGATTTTGGACGATTGCCACAAGATGGACGGCGACGAAGAAAAGTTTTGAAAAAGTTCTCGAAAAGTCGTCGGCATTTTTGCGAGCCTCGTTCAAGAAGTACTAAGCCTGCTGATTTCAAGTGGAAGTTAGGGGCCTGCATTCATGGAGAGAGAGATATGCGATATCAGAGAACTTTTCTTGCGTTGTCACTTCTAGCTGCGGCAGGTGTCTCAAACGCAGACATCTTTATCCTCGCCGGTCCAGGGAATTTCGACAACGACGAAAATATCCTGTTCAATGTGGACGGTCTGGAGGACAACGGTAATCCAGTGCAGGGCATCACCAATGACACCGGCTTCATCGTGGACTTCTTGGGTACTGAAGATTTAACCACCCCTTCAAGTGGACAAGCCCGGGTCGAGGCGATGGACGGTTCTTTCGATAATTTATCGATATTCCTGGATGATCCCGATGCTGGCTACACAAGCCTCATTCTGAATATTAATGCTCAAGAGGATGGGCTGGTGGACTTCGACGTAACCGGGTTAGACGGCTCTCACTTTTTCCAGTCGTTCTCGCTCGACGGCGGCGGTGAAAACTTCTTCCGAATCTTCTCGACTGATGATGACTTCATTACCAACACGTTCTTCGCGACAAACGTTGGTCTGCACGATATTCGCCAGGTTCGAATTGGCGGCTCGACGACGGAGTTTCCGCCAGAGGGCGAGCCACTTCCGGAACCCGCAACCGTAGGATTTGCCTGTGCGGCGGTTGGAATGGCGTTCCTGCGAAGAACCAAAAAGCGTGCGTCCTGATCGTCCAAGTTCCCCCACTTGCGATCAATTGTAAGAAGCCCCCGCTCTCACCCGGGGGCTCTCTTCTGTTTCAGGCTCTTCGAAGCCGAATCGCTCGCAGATTCATGACCCCCAACCCTGGCTTTGACTTTGGAACCACGGTTAATTTAGTAGGTCCGCCCACCACAAGGGAAACCTTACCGAGGGAAATTCGTTTGAACGTGCTCCAACTGCCCGTAGTAGGAACCGTTCCTCGCAAAATTTCTCCGCCAATTTGAATCTCATAGTTGGCGCCCGCGCTGTCCGCGGGACAGGCTAGTTCGATTTCAACGTTCACTTCGCCACGAACTGCCGCAAACTGCCATTCAACCGTGTCCTTGGGATTCGTCCAATAGCCGATGCAGTCTTTGTCCGACTCGTAAGCCAATCCGCCATTCAACTTCGCATCGATGGCTTTAAGGTCGAGCGAGCCATCCGCCGCCTGCTTGGGGATTGGAGTTTCGATGTGAGCGTCCTGGACCTTGATGGCAATGACTCTTGGTAACGAAGCAAGCTCTTTCGGCCTGGTGTCCGAACCGATCATGACAGTCGGTCCAGATTCAGTTGATCCGTAGCGAATCGATCCCTTCCGCGTTGATGCGATTTCTCGAGCCGAACTGAATTTGGCTCCTCGGACCCCAGTCAACTCGATTTCAGTCATGGCGGGATCAAAGATATGGCAGTACCAAGTGTCCCCTTTTCGAGTTACTCGTCCCCACGGAAGTTGCTTTGGAAATGGAGAAGCCTGAGCGCCATATATGGATTCGCCATAAGTCGACGTCCAATTCCCCACTTGCGCTAACCGCTCGATGCTGGGTTGCGGGATAAGTCCTTCTGCGGTTGGCCCCACATTCAGCAGATAGTTTCCGCCCTTGGAAACACAGTCGATCAGGTTCTGCACCAACTTGGCGCTCGACTTCCAATTGTGGTCATGTGAGGAGAATCCCCAAGTGTCGTTCATGGTCATGCAGGATTCCCAATCCACGCCGGGACCGAAGCCGTTGGCCGGAATCTCCTGTTCGGGGGTTCCGTAATCGCCGACGAAGCCGTCATCCTGGTTCATGCCCTGCATGCCCGATCTACCGGTGTCCACTCGGTTGTTGATGATGATGTTCGGTTGCAACTTTCGGACGTAGTTGTAAAGATCTTTGCCGCGCTCATGCGTCCAGGTGGATTCCCACTCTCCGTCGAACCAGAGAATTCCAATCGGTCCGTAATCTGTCAATAGCTCCTTGAGCTGGGCCTTCATATACCGGACGTACCGCTCGAAATCCGCCTTCTGCTCAGGTCGGGGATCCCAACTGCGCCGAGGCAAATAATCAGGATGGTGCCAATCCATGATGGAGTGGTAGAAGCACAAACGGATTCCCGCCTCCTTGCAAGCCTGGGCTAGCGGTTTAAGCAAGTCTTTCTTGTATGGGGTGCTGGCGATATTCCAGTCGCCCTGCTTGCTTGGCCAGAGACCGAAGCCTTCATGGTGCTTGCTGGTGATAACGATGTACTTCATGCCCGCGTTCTTGGCAATCCGCACCCATTCCTTGGGGTGGTATCTGACCGGGTTGAACGTCTTGATCAAGGGTTCGTAATCGGCGACTTTAATCTGGGCCGTGTTGAGCAGCCATTCCGCCGCGCCAGGAATGTTCTTGCCGTTCCATACACCGGCGGGTTGGGAGTAGAGTCCCCAGTGGATGAACATGCCGAATTTGGCATCCCGGAACCAGGCCATGCGTTTGTTTTTATCGGCTTGTAGCTTGGCGGCGGGAGTGGCAAATGCCTCAACCTTGGTAAAAAACCGGAAGCCGTTGCTAGCGTACAGAATCTGAAATTCCTGGGCAGTCACGGGATTGAATGGAACAATGCAGTGGGCGCCCACGGTGGTTCCGCTGGCTATCTCTTTCATTTCACCGTTCAATTTCGCGAGAATCTTAAAATAGACAACACTTTGTCCTTTTGAGAGGTCCTCGGCTAGAATAAAGCGATCGACAAGTTGAGACTTTGGGAGTCTGATCTGTACCGAAGCGGGATTGAAACTGAAGTCAGAGGACCTCAAAAAGGCGCTGAGAGATGCCTCAGGGTAATCCCCTCGCTCCGTGGAGACCGCGGCTCTTGCATCCTTTAGAACGTTGTTTCGATAACTCTCGTCCCGCAGCTTCTTGAACGCCATTAACGACTTCACGTCGTTTTCGTGGATTAGCCCCCGGCGATCTGGCGGCACATTCAAGAGCAGCGATCCGTTTCTGCCGACTGACTTCTCCCACAGGTCCAGGAGCTGCTCCGGCGTCTTCACCCGATTGTCCTGGTCCGCATGATAGAACCAGCCGGGACGGATGGAAACATCGCATTCCGCCGGCACCCAATCCTTTCCGTCCGGGTCTCCGGTGTTGAGATATTTGGTGTCCGCCGCGCCAATTGCCGACTTCGGACTCGAGCGGTCGATCGTGCTCCAATTCGTTTCGCCGGCGATGCCGCTCTCATTGCCAACCCATCGAATGTCCGGACCGTTGTCGCTGAAGATCACTGCATCGGGTGCATATTTGCGCACCGTCGAGATGAACAACGGCCAGTCGTAAACCTGCTTCTTACCGTTCGGACCCTCTCCATTCGCGCCATCGAACCAAACTTCGTAAATCGGACCGTACTTCGTGAGCACCTCCTTGAGCATGTTTGCGAATACGTGGTTGTATTCAGAAGTGCCATATTTGGGATGGTTCCGATCCCACGGGGAAAGGTAGACACCCATTTTCATGCCGTATTCATTGCAGGCCCTGCGGAGTTCGGCAAGCACATCCCCTTTTCCATCCCGCCATTTGGATTGGGCAACGGTATGGGTGGAATACTGGCTCGGCCAAAGGCAAAAACCGTCATGATGCTTCGCGGTGATGATGACCTGCTTCATCCCCGCCTCTTTGAAGGTCCGCACCCACTGTCGGCAGTCCAATTGCGTGGGATTGAATAGGTTTGGATCTTCCTTGCCTTCGCCCCATTCCTTATCGGTGAAGGTATTCGGCCCGAAATGGACGAATGCGTAGTATTCGAGCTTTTGCCACTCCAGTTGGCGTGCCGAAGGAACCGGAATTCGGGGAGTTTGTGCGGGCATCATGGCAAGTGCGGCTAATGCAGGTAGGAGCATGGTGGTCTGCTCCGTATGTTATCCGCTTGGCTAATTCTCATGGATCGGCATTTCGAATTTACTGATCCGAGGGATCACGTCGTCGGTGAAGAAGAACCCGACCTCGCTGGTCCGATATCCGGTACTCCCGGCTGGCAATCGCGCATTGACGGCAATCTTAGCGCGGGTTCCTGGGGGAAAGTAACTTCTGGCGAATCCACTTGAGTCAGGAACAACTAATTTGAAGAGAGACTGTAGATAGTTATCTCCCTTATTCCTAATTTGACCACTGCAGTAGGTCAAGGCGGTTTTCCAATCTCTTTTGCCGACGGCTTCAGCAAAACCAGAGGCGATCGATTTTTGGAAGTCGGTTCGGGTGCATTTGCCAAAGTAGATATGAGTGCGGCTAAAACTGTGTCGTACGGCGATCCGATCGAATTGTTCTCCGTTCGGCCGTACATACCAAATCCGGTCGCCGAATTTGGCTTTCACCCATCCAGTTTGGGAATCGTAGAATTTCTCGATCGGGGCGAGATCATCTTCAGTACAGGCGTCTCCTTCCGTGACCGCCTGCACACGCGGAGGGAATGGAAATCCGCTTTCATGGGCGGTCTTGAGCGAAGTCTCCGCTAGAGATTGGAACTCGGCCCGACGAGCAGAATCTTGAATGGCCGTCACAAGGGCAAGAATGAAGAAGCCGATTGGTGGAACGCAGGCTCCAGCGGTAAGCGACTTTCCGATGGTCGTTCCCAATTGACCTTGGTTTCTGTTCGCAATCCAAATTCCCCAGGCAATCGGCACCGCCGCGCCAAACAGCCAGAGCATGAAGAGATAGCCCATTGCTTCTCCCCCCAGGGCAATGATCGCGATGCCCACCACCGCATAACCCACCAAGGCAAATGCTGCCCCCAAGCCTGCCTCAAGAATTGAAATCTTCACCGACCTCATTTTGAAAGTTCGGACATAAACCTTGGTCTGAATTTTCTAGGCGCTATCGGATGACCCGGCTATCGCCGATCCGCAAGGTAAAGCCAATCTTGTCGAAGTGCTCGAGCAACGGAATGGCGTACTTTCGGGAAACTCCGAGGTGGTCCCGCGCTTGCGCCGCCGTGAACGGCTCTTCCTGTGCCATCTCTTTAAGTTTCATTTTTAACGATTCAAGTTGGCTGGCAGTGTAAATAACCCCACCTTCCAGAGATACCAACCGACCTGCCATTTGGCCGAGTTTGACCACTTCTTCCACGGCCGGCATGGGAACAGCTAGAGCCTTGGCCAAGTCGTGAACGCCAGGAGTAGCTGCGTTCGATTTTTCAAGCTCGACGATTACTCGTTCCAGAAATTGCGACTGCCGGTCGGTGAGGCGAATTTGGAAATCTGGGTGGCGTACCAGCGTGCCTTGCTGCTGGAGCTCGCCCGCTGCAACCATTGCGCTTATCGCCCGATCCAACGGCTTTCCGTTCCATGGAATGCCCGCGGCTTTGGTCATTGTTTCGCGCGGTTGCCACGGAGACGTGGGGTGCATTTTGTGGAGTTGCTGTAGGGCATTTAGCATCGAGTCCTTCGCGGTTTGCCACACGGTTTCAGAAAGCCAGAGCCCGGCAAATCCTCGGACCTCTCCACGGTGGCGCAAATCTTCGATTACATCGCCCAACTCCTGCGCCGTACGTCCAAGCCGCCGGCATAATTCGGCAGTCTCGATTCCAAAACTTTCGCCGCGAATGGTATCGAGTACCGAGTCCGCCAATGTGGTTCCCGATGCCTCCGGTTTTGGTTGTCGTCTGCCCTTTGCCTGTGGAACCGTAATCCTGCCTCCTCCGAGAAGATCCGGCGGGCTATGACGGCGGACAATGATTGGCTGATTCAACGCCACCGCCGCCGGTTCTCGCAATCGCACTTGAATCAATTCCGGTTTCTCGGCTCGCAGATACACCATGCCAAGGAAATCGGCTGAACCAATCGCCACGCGCACCGATTCTGCATGCTTAGCCGGGCTTATCCAACGGACTTCCGCTTCAAGCAAGCTCGTTTCGAACACGGCTCCAGGTTCGGCCAGTACCATTCCACGCTTAATATCGGGAAGTTTGATGCCGCTAACATTTACCGCTGTTCGCTGGCCGGGTTGAGCGGTTTCCAAAGTCGATTCGTGGGATTGAATGGATCGAATGCGAACGGGAAAGCCACCGGGCTCGAGGACAGCATTCGAATCTGACTTGACCTCGCCCCTCGCTAAAGTACCGGTAACAACCGTTCCATGGCCTTTAACGGAAAACACTCGATCGATCGGCAGGTACCACTTTCCAGATTCGCGCTCAATCTCCATTATGAGTAGTCGCTGCAACTCATCTCGAAGCTCTTCGATTCCCTGGCCGCTCTTCGCCGATACTGCGATCCGGCGCGCATCCTTGAATCTGGAACTCCCGAGTAATTCGTCGATCTGTAGACCAACCAATTGCCTCATCTCCTGATCCGCCAAATCAGACCTCGTTAGGGCGACCACCATGTGCTGTACCCGAAGCAAGTCCAAGATTTGGAAATGCTCTACGGTTTGCGGCTTTACACCTTCATCCGCCGCGACACAAAGAAGGGCGACATCGATGCCTGTCGCACCTACCAACATGTTTGAAACGAATCGCTCATGGCCGGGAACATCGACAATCGAGACTCGGCCCACTTCGGGCAGGTCTAAGTAGGCAAAGCCGATGTCGATGGTCAGTCCCCGGGCTTTCTCCTCAGGTAGCCGGTCGGCGTCGATTCCAGTAAGCGCCCGAATTAGCGAGGTCTTGCCGTGATCGACGTGCCCGGCCGTTCCGATTAGTTTGGACACTTAGCCTTCTTCAGCCTGGTATAGGAACAACTCGTTGCGCCCATCCCGGCTTACCCATAAAGGAAATTCGCCAACCGTAGTAGCCGCACCAAACTCTCCCGCTGTATTCAGCGCCAGAACAACGCAGGGCATGTCGCATGCGTGAGTTTGGCGACGTCGCATGTGCCGCACGGTGTCGAGGCAGGCTTCAAGTGGACTCAAGCCTCGCCTCATCGCTTCCACCGTCCGGAAGG
Source organism: Fimbriimonadaceae bacterium (assembly GCA_035248525.1). Lineage (GTDB taxonomy): Bacteria > Armatimonadota > Fimbriimonadia > Fimbriimonadales > Fimbriimonadaceae > 55-13. The sequence goes on from DATFHI010000074.1 coordinate 9,520, forward strand.
ATGCGCAGGCTTTCCAAAGCTCTTCTCCCAAACCGGTAGCTCCGGCGCACCCCACTTCGTCATCGGCGTAGATTCCTGCCCCGACGATTGGAGAATCACCGACCCGGCCGGGCAACTTCCATTGCAAACCACTGGTGCTGCTGGCGGCGATCATGTGGCCATTTTGGAGGCCGAGCATCGTGACGGTATCGCCGTGGTTGTTGCCGTCGACCGCATGGTGATAGGAGTCCGTTGTGCCCTCTGGCGACTCCTTCCACTTGGCATATCGGCGACAGTTTTCTTCCGTCATGAGATTCTCGGGTCGGAAGCCTTTGGCAATTGCGAATCTGCGCGCCTGTTCGCCAGCGAGCATCACATGGGGAGTGTCCTCCATGACTTTTCTCGCTACCGAAATTACGGGAACGATGCCCCGCACCGCGCAAACCGCCCCGGCGGAGAGGTCCCGGCCATCCATCATCGCCGCATCGAGCTCAAGTTCCCCATCCGCATTCGGCAGAGAGCCGAGACCAATTGCAACCAGATTGGGATCCAATTCACAAGCCGCTAACCCTCGCTCGATTCCGGTTTTTAGGTCTTCGCCTTGGGCAAGTGCGGCGTTTGCCGCATCCAAGGCAATCGGACCCGGCTCACGCCAGGTCGCCAACAGCGTCGTCATGCAAATAGGGTACCGCTGGGGTCATTCTCGACGCTTGGCCGCCTGCGGCCCGAACCACTTCCCGTTTGCATTTGGTTCGAGTTCCGCCAAAAACTCAACTGTCCTCTCTCGTGCATCGGACTCGAAGCAGTAGGTTCCCGTAACGTCGCCCTGCCAAATGTTCTCGATGACCCAATTTGGCACGGGCAGGAAAACGATCCTTTCGGGGGCCTCGAAGCGCACCGTGAGTATGGTGGCGCTCGTGGACCGGTCCGGGAAGATGAACTCCAGGAAAAAGGCATTCGGCTCGTAGCGCGTCGCTCCCATCTGCGGATCGTCCTTGACCCTTCCCTCCGCAAGTCGGGCGGCATCGAATTGTCCTTCCGAAGGCGCTAATCCCTTCTTCAGATCCTCGAAGATCA
>DATFHI010000075.1:0-9371 GCA_035248525.1 Fimbriimonadaceae bacterium
GATCGTGAAGGACCTTAAGGATCCAACTGCAATCCGTCGGTCCTATGCGAAAAATATTCTGGGCCGGGATCCAATTGGAAAGCCGGGTGAAAAGTTCGTTTATTCTAATGCCGGTTACGCGCTTCTCGGGCACATTGCCGAGCGGATCGGCAAGAAGCCGTTTGAGACGCTACTTCGAGACCGCGTTTTTAAACCGTTAAAGCTGTCTAGCGCTGTGATTTCAGAGCCGGGCAGTCCCGGCTCGCCGGGCAGTTCTGGTCAGCCGTATGGACATTTTGCCGCTGGCGAAAGCTTCACGCCGGGCTTGCTGCAAGGTCCGATTCAGCATATGGGGGCGCCCGCCGGATTGGGGGTGGCGCTGTCCACTCCTGACATGCTGCAGTATCTTTCGTGGCATTTGCGCGGAATGAAGGGGTCGAGGGTCGGAACTCTTTTGCCCGAAACAATTCAAAGACTGCATCGTCCGCTGAACATTATTCCTGGAGAAAGACCCTATGCTTCTGGTTGGATTGTAGAGGGGGAAGGAAGCCAGGTTTCACACGCCCACATGGGTTCTGACGGCTCCTTCACCTGCCTGATGTCCATCTATCCAGAGGAAGACGTGGCTGTCGTGGTCTTTGCCAATGCTGGAGTTCAGGACCCAGTTGTGGACGCGCTCCAGTCCGCCCTACAACTAATTAGGAAATAGCAACTTCGCTCAAATTTTCACTAACTTTGAAGTTGGCGGCGGTTTTGGCCCTGATCTCCTCCACGGTCGCCTCAGGAGCGAGTTCGATCAAAGTCAAACCTTCACCCCGCTCGACTTGGAAAACACACCTGTCCGTGATAATGAGATCCAGGCACTCCTTTCCAGTTAAAGGCAAGGTGCAATCGGGGAGAATCTTGCTTTCACCGGCTTTGTTGGTATGTTCCATAACGACAACTACACGCTTTACGCCGGCCACCAAGTCCATTGCTCCGCCCATCCCTTTGACCATCTTCCCAGGAATCATCCAGTTGGCAAGGTCGCCTTTCTCGCTAACTTCCATCGCCCCTAAAATGCTGAGGTCGATATGGCCGCCTCGAATCATGGCGAAGCTGTCGGCGCTGCTGAAGTAGCTGGTGCCAGGGATCTCCGTTATTGTCTGTTTCCCAGCGTTAATGAGATCGGGGTCAGCTTCATCTTCATACGGAAAGGGACCCATTCCCAGCATGCCGTTTTCGCTCTGTAAAACCACGTTCATTCCCGGAGGAATGTAGTTGGCGACAAGCGTCGGAATCCCGATTCCAAGGTTGACGTAGAAGCCGTCTCGAAGCTCTTGGGCGGCGCGTTGGGCGAGTTGATCTCTAGTTAATGGCATCGCTTAATTCCTCGGTCGGGCCGTCAGGCGCTCGATTCGCTTCTCGTAGTTCGTTCCTTGGATGATCCTATTTACATAAATGGCGGGGGTGTGGATCTCGTTGGGATCCAAATCACCCACTTCGACCAGCTCCTCCACCTCGACCACGCAGGTTTTTCCCGCGGTCGCCATCATGGGGTTGAAATTTCGGGCGGTCTTGCGGAAGATCAGGTTCCCGGAACGATCTCCCTTCCAGGCTTTGATAATGCTGAGATCGGCGTGGAGCGCGCTCTCCATCACGTACATTTCGCCGTCGAACTCTCTGGTCTCCTTACCCTCGGCCACCATCGTCCCATATCCAGTCTTGGTGTAGAACGCCGGAATCCCTGCTCCTCCGGCCCGAATTCTCTCGGCCAAAGTTCCCTGAGGATTGAATTCCAGCTCGAGTTCGCCATTCAGGAATTGGCGTTCGAACTCCGCATTCTCTCCCACATAGCTGCTCACCATCTTCTTAATCTGCTTGGTTTGGAGGAGCAAACCGAGTCCAAAATCGTCAACGCCGCAGTTATTGCTGATTGCGGTGATGCCTTTCACCCCAGAATCGCGCATAGCCAGAATGAGATTTTCAGCAATGCCGCAAAGGCCAAACCCCCCAGACATGACGGTCATACCGTCGAACAGCAGCCCATCGAGAGCTTCCTTAGCATTTGGGAATACCTTGTTCATCGAGTCTCCATTGGTTGAATTCCAGTTTACTTAGATCAATTGCCGAGGCTGGTAAAACATTCGCAATGAAGTCGGTCTTGGTTGTTGGCGGTGCGGGTGAAGTGGGCGAAGGCATCGTCCGCCAGCTCCTGATGCGGGGCCACCGAGTCTGGGTGCAGTCTAGGGACCAATCCCGTATTCGGAGTCTCGATGACCGACTGGCATTGCCAAACCTGATACCCGCCGTCGGCGACATTAGTACCGAACGGGATGTCCGATTGCTTCATGTTCTTGTAGGCGAGGTGGATGCAGTGGTCGCAAGCATCGGATCCTGGTGGTCCGGACCGGCTCTCGTCGACCTGGACCTCGATACTTACAACCGTGTCATGGAGGAGCGGCTGACCACTCATTTCCTCGTGGCAAAGACCTTCTTGAAGTCGTTGCAAGATCGGCCGGGAAGCAGCTACACCTTCATTCATGGTGCTTCTGGGTTTGTGCCCATCCCAAACTCTGGACCGGTTTCCATCGCCGGGGCAGGTCAGGTGATGCTGAAAGATGTTTTCGCCAAGGAGTTGGTGGGGAAGCACGTCCGGATCAACCTGCTCAGCATGATGGGGTCGATCGGCACACGATCACATCCCCAAGCCGACCCCCAGGCTCTAACGGCAGACGATGTTGGGAACTACGTCGCTTATCTGGTGGGTTCGGATACCCGCGGACAAACCATCAAGTTCACCCATCGGAAGGAAATTCCGGGCTAAGCCTTCTTTCGCTGGTAATGGAGGCGCCAGTTGAGCTTCCAGGTCTTGCCGCCATCAGTGGTGCCTTCCCATCGCCAATTGAATGACTCCTTCGTGACATCGTAAAAGACCATCCTGCTCGCATTAAGGGGAGCTTTAGGATTCGGAAGTGTCTGGATCGCGAGATCCTTGCCGACTCGGACGCTTTTCATGGCGATGTAGCCTCCAGAGTTGTCGACCCAGGTTTGCCGCCAAATCTTATTCTTTGGATCGAAAGCCGACCAGCTCTGCCCTTCAAATGTGCCCATCTTGAAGTTCTCGTGGATCACCTTGCCGCCATAGATGCGGCTGATAGCGTTGGTTCCCGGAGGATTCTTTGCGCCGGGAGTGGTATCCGTCACCACCCAATTTCCAACCCAGAAGTCGAGTTGGTGATCTTGAGCTTGGGCAACGGCAAGCGGCGTTGCCAATACAATAAGCGCAACAAAGCGAGCGAGCATAATCGCGTTACGATTGGAATGGACGAATCGTTAGCCGGAAGGTGGCGTGGACTTTGGCTTTTTCGTCACGAGGTTCGAGTTGTCCTTAACCGCGGCTTCCGTGTATTTGTTCCCCGCATTCCAGATTAAATACTCTTCGTAACCAAGCTCTTTGGCGGCCTTTATTTGGGCCTTTACGGACGCCGCGGTGTAGCCAAAAAAGTCTTGTAGCCAAGGGCGAATGGGCTTGTCTGGAATCCGCTTTTTGTAGTCAGCAAGGCTCTTTTTGACGATCAAATACGGCTGGACGCTGGGGTCCTTGATGCCGTACTCACCCTTCGCGAAGTGGGACGGGTACACCATGGGCGACACCAAATCGAATGGCGCCGAAACCTTTTCCAGGTCTTGGCCAATTCCCTGATCGACTTTGCCAGAGGAGATAATTCCAAAGATGTCGGCGCTGTAAGCCGCGCCGCGATCTCTCACACGCTTTCCAATGTAGGCCGCGAATTCGGCGATCACATCCTCCGGCTTAACCTTGCCATCGCCGTAGCTTTTCTTTGCGGGAAACGCTTGGGTGGCGGACTTGCCTTCGCTTGGGAATCGGACGTAGTCCAACTGAATCTCAGGAAAGCCTTGGTCGAGGGCAAAGTCCACCGTCTTGGCGATGTACTCCCAATTCTTCTTGTTGTAGGGATCGAGCCAGGTGTGTCCGCTGTGATCCTTCCAAACCCCGCCCTTCACCAAATTCACCGCGCGATTGGGCATTTTCTTCGGAACGAACGCATCTCGGAAGCAGGCAATGCGAGCGATCGGATAGACCTTGGCTTTCTCCAGGTCAGCCATTACTGCATCGGGGCGAAGCACGGCGATCTTCTCCGCGCCGGCTTCTTTCGCAAGGGGAATCCCCGTCTTCCAATACATCTCGCCATCGTCTCGAATATCGATCACTACGGCGTTGAGTTCGGTCCGTTTGATCATCGCGAGGGTGTTGGCGCGTTTCTTTTTGCCGCCTGCCGACCACGCCGTCAAGTAGATGCCACGGACATATTCGGGCTTTTCAAAAGTAAACTTTGGTTTCGGCTTTTCCGGTTTAGCGGGCTTAACGGTGGGAGCCGTCGTCGTAGTAGTCGTGACCTTTTCCGCCGAGTTATTTGCTGAGCACCCCGACAACACGATGGCGGCAATTACGAATCCATGAGACAGCTTTATTTCCATTTGGGCTTTATCGCAGCAAGCGCGATCCTATTAGTTGGGTGCGGCCAAGCACCGGACCAGGCAAGGTCTCCGACGGTACGGAATGAGGAGACAAACCCGGTAAAAAAACCGGCGGCGGCTTCGGATAAGGTACCGCCAAAAAGGGTTTCAAATCGCCCACAAAATCAAAATGGGGTAGTTTTCATTGCCGAATACCACCACATCCGGGAAGGCAAGAGCACCATGGAGCGATCGGGGGCGCTTTTCGAGCGAGACCTCGAGCGCTTGTATAAATTGGGGTTCCGACCGATCAATGTGACGGAGTACCTGTCCGGAAACTTTAACCTCCCGCCGGGCGCGTCGCCCGTTATCCTGACTTTCGACGACGCAAACCCCTCCCAAATCCAACTACTGGACGATGGATCGGTTGATCCCAAGAGCGGGTTTGGAATCCTTCAAAAGTTTTCCGCGGCCCATCCGGATTTTCCCCCTAAGGCGGTCTACTTCGTCCTGCCAGAGCTTTGGGGTCAGCCGAGTTTTCGGACGAAGAAAATCGAAATCATTCAGGCGGAGGGCGGGGAGATCGCGAACCACACGATGACGCATCCGAACTTGTCGAAACTATCAGACTCTGCGGTTCAAAAGGAACTGGCGGAACCCTTCCAACTACTTTCGGATTACAAAGCAAATCCGGAGTATTTGGCATTGCCGCTCGGTATTTCTCCCAAGAACAAATCTCTCCTTAATGGATTCTCTTGGCAAGGAAAGCCGATCAAATTTAAGGCGGTATTCCTGGTTGGAGCCAACCCGGCGCCGGCGCCCGGTAGCGAGAACTTTAATCCGCTGCGGATCCCACGAATTCAAGCGTGTGAAGGGGATTATGGATTGGACTTTTGGTTGGACAAGCTCGAAAAGGGAAAAGTCAAACCGTACGTCGCGCCTTGAGGGGGAAATGGGCCATCCTAGCCTCTGCGCCCGCCATTCCGTTGGCCACCCTTCCAGACGCTTGGAAATCGCGAAAAGCCGCTAGAGAATAATTTTCAGGCCGTCATATCCGGGGGCTGCCCCCAAAGGCTTCATCGCCTCGACCAATTCCTCGTGGGACCCACCGAGATGGCTGTGGTGCGTCGTGAAGATCGGAACGCCTTTGGAGATCGACCCCTGCTTATGAAGCCGCTCCAGCACGCCCTCCAATTCCCAGAGAGCGAGATGTCCGTCGTAGCCACTGTCACAAAGGCCATCGGTGCACTCGATAACCATGGCGTCGAACTTGACGCCGGAAATGTAGTCCCACGTAATCTCCGGCCAAATTCCCGTGTCGGTCATGTAGCCGAAAACCTTTCCATCCTTCTCAAAAACGAGGTTTTGGCACTCCTCGGGCTCGGCATGCTTTGCGCGGACCGGAGTCATTTGATAACCGCAAATGGTGATGGTTTCGTAGAGCTTGGTCTCCACCAAGTCCAACGGCCAATCCGGATATCTGAGTTCGATCAGTCGCTTGACGGTGGAGTTGCTGTACACCGTAAACGGGGTGTACTCGTTCATATTGAACGGGTAAAGCGCGTACTGGATTTCGCTTACGGTGAAATGGTCTTCGTGGCTGTGGGTGAAGACAATCGCTTCCCAAAGATTGGGGTCAATTTGGAATCGCTGGTTTTGAGCGAGCGTGTCCGGACCAAGGTCGATTTTTATACAGTCGTCGATTAGGGCAGAAGCGCGAGTCCGATAGTCTTTGCTATCGGGTCCAAAAGATCGAGAGCCCAGACGATTCGGCGTGAACAGCGGAGGAACGCCATCGGCCGCTCCGGTGCCAAGCAGTTGAATGGTCATAAATGGAAGTCGTTAAGGCTCCACAAGACGAGCCCGCTGAGGATTTTCGGAAAATAGTAGGTGCTCTTCTGGGGCATTTTCTCCCCGGACAATGCGATCTGCCGCATATCGTCCACGGTGGGAGGATTCATCAGAAATGCCGCCTTGTCGCCTTCATTCACCCACGTAATCGCTTGGTGCGAATCTCGGGTGTAGCGGATGGAATCCAATCCGGGTACCGCCAAGAGCTGATCGAAGACGATGCTATGAAGGATCGTCACATCCAACTTTCGCAGTCGTTCGCTTTGTTCTTTCGGCACCATGGCGTACAGGCCATCCAAGTCCTTGGGCTCCAAAACATACCCATCGCCGCCAGGCAGCGCCATTCCGAAAGCCACGCGTCCACTCTTGCGCTCGCTCTCGATAGCTTCCATCAACCGGCTGTTATGGGTTCCTCGCATATGAAAAATCTGACCTAACCGCGACATCATCGTGTCCTCGTCCACGGGGATGTCCGTCAATACTCGATGCGTTGGCAAAAGCACGAGGCCGGGATCCGACATCGAGCTCAGTGCAATCATCATAAAGTCTTCGGCGACTAAGGTGTCTCTTTCGCCCAAATGCTCGCGAAAAGTCCTAGCGGTTTCGTAGCGGTGATGACCGTCGGCGATCCAAATCTTTCGATCTGCCATTAAGCCAACAAGATGGTTAATGGCTTCCGGATCGGTAATCGGTTCCAGCCGCTGGGCGGTTCCGTCGTCGCTGATGGTTTCTACGGCAGTTCCGCCGGGACACTTGAGGATTGCTTGATGAATGAGTCCTTCGGGGTCCTCGAAGAGGCCAAAGATGCATTCCAGATGGGCCCGGGTAGCCTCCAAGATTCTGAGGCGGTCCTCCTTGTGCTTCGGAAATGTTTCTTCGTGAGGCAGAACAACGCCGCTCTCATACGGCTCCGTTTTGATCAGCGCAATGATCGAAGTCCGGGTGAGGTCTCCGTAATGCGGCACGCTGAAGGTCTGGCTGTAGCGGTAAATGGCCGGCTTTTCCTCTAGCAACAGGGTCCCATCTCGACGCCACTCGGCAAGGTCGGCCGCACTCCTCGCGTACTTCACGAATTTGCTGCGATCGTCCGGCCGCTGCTCAGGCAACGTTAAGTGGACGATGTTTCGAGAACTGCGGGTGGAAAAGCTCGCACGTTCGTCTTCGCTGATTACGTCGTAAGGGGGAGCGGTCAAAATTCCCAGGGCGCCAGCCTCGGCGCTGTATCGCAGACCTTGAAACGGACGAATTACCGCCATAGGCTGCAGGATACCAAGGTTCGATTCCCGCGCTGGTAGACTCTGTTTGGTGTCCTTTCCCCTGCAACTAAAGGCCTATGTTGAGCCCGTGGACGCCCGTCTTCGGCAATTGTTGCCTTCGGTCGACACGCCGCCCAGCGAACTGCACTCCGCGATGCGATATTCCTGCTTGGCTCCGGGAAAGCGACTCCGGCCGGCGCTATGCCTTTCTACAACTGGCGCGCTGGGATTTGATCCACTCTCGACATTGGATGCGGCATGCGCAGTGGAGATGGTGCACTGCTTTTCGCTCATCCACGATGATCTTCCCGCGATCGACAACGATGACCTCCGTCGCGGCGTGCCTACTCTGCATGTGAAGTTTGGGGAAGCGATGGCAATTTTGGCGGGGGATGCTCTGTTCGCCTTGGCATTTCAGACTCTGTCGTCCTCTCCCCACGAAGCAGAAAGAGTAGTTCAAGCAACTAAGTTATTGACGAGCGCATCGGGTTCCGGCGGATTGGTTGGTGGGGAAGTCGCAGACGTCTTGTCCGAAGGCAAAACCGCAGATGCCCAGACCTTGGAATTCATTCACTCCAGGAAGACGGGAGCCCTAATCGCCGCCGCATGTGAAATTGGACCGACGCTAGCGGGAGCCGCAGAGAAGCAGATCGATGGTTGCCGGACATTTGGGCAAAAGATAGGTCTGGCATTTCAGATCGCCGACGACGTCCTGAACGAAACCTCTTCCGCCGAGCAGCTTGGTAAAGCGGCAGGCTCTGACCGCCAGCGGGAGAAGGCAACATTTCCATCGCTGTATGGTGTTGCCGGGAGCCAAATGATGGCGGAATCGGCGGTTGATCAGGCCATTTCCGCCCTCCGAACAGTGGGAATCGAATCGCCCGGATTGGAAGCGCTCGCCAGGTACGCCGTCAAGCGGATCCACTAAACGGAAAACTTATCCACATCTATCCTGAACGCGCGGCTTTTTGAATCCGAGTGCCGTCTTGGAATCCGACAGTCCGCTGGGACAGTCGAGTTGGAGCCACGAATGAGACCAGAGAACCTGTTTGAGAACCAAGCCACGATCAAAGTCCTAGGGATCGGAGGCGGCGGAAGCAACGCCGTCAATCGCATGATTTCCGAGGGTGTTGCGGGTGTGCATTTTGTCGCGATGAACACCGATGCCCAAGCTCTTGCCCAATCCGCCGCATCGACTCGCCTTCAACTCGGCGAAACCCTGACTCGAGGTTTGGGAGCGGGCGGAGACCCCGAGAAAGGCCGCGTGGCCGCCGAAGAGAGCGAGAAGGCCATTCAAGCCGAACTTGAGGGCACCGACATGGTTTTTATCACCGCCGGAATGGGCGGCGGTACGGGCACAGGCGCAGCTCCAGTGGTTGCCGAAATGGCCAAGAAGATGGGGATCCTTACGGTGGGAGTCGTCACCAAGCCATTTCTCTTTGAAGGTCCACGGCGTAAGAGGCTCGCAGAGGAAGGCGCTTCACGGTTGAAAGAGCATGTCGATACCTTGATCACCGTTCCCAACGACCGGCTGATCGGGTTCGTAGAGAAGCGGACGACGATGCAGCAAGCCTTCGCGGCAGCGGACGACGTACTTCGCCAAGGAGTTCAGGGCATTAGCGATATCATCCTGCTCCCCGGCATCATCAACGTCGATTTCGCAGATGTTCGCAGCGTCATGAGTAACGCTGGGGTTGCCCTGATGGGCCTGGGCAAGGGAATGGGTGACCAGCGGGCCAGAATGGCGGCCCAGCACGCGGCGACTTCTCCGCTTTTGGAGACCAACATCCAAGGCGCCAAGCGGCTATTGATCAACATCACCGC
>DATFHI010000076.1:0-23291 GCA_035248525.1 Fimbriimonadaceae bacterium
AATTTTTTCGTGACTTCGGTAAATTCCAGCGGCCGGCCGTAAGGTGAATACCAACTGCGATCCGGAAGGTTTGGGAGATTGTCCCCGAACAGCGCTCGGAAGATAGTCCGGAAGGAATTGACGGGAGTAATGCTGGGATACAGCTGACGCTTAACAGCATCGGGAACAAGATAAGCGTTAAGAATTGGAAAACACTCGTCGATGTTTGTTTTCTCCAGATAGGACTGACTTAGTCCAAGCTTGGGACCGTGGTCGCCCTGAATGATGATGATTGGAGGTCGGTCCGACTCCCGAAGAATCCGATCGATTGCTCCCAAAATCTGCTTCGAGATGTAAGTCGCCTGACCTGCATATCCCTTGCGGTAAGAGTCCGCGCTCCAACCCTTTTCCAAGTAGTCGCTTCCATCCCAATAGCCAAATGCGCTCGTTTTTGGCACCTCCTCGCCATTGGGGCCAAACACGAATGGCGGATGTGGCGCCAGGATATGGGCGAAAGTAATTCTCGGACGACTCGTAGGAGCGCCCAGACCGGAAAGTTGGGCAAGACCGTCCGCCAAAAGCTTTCGCCTGGTCGAAAAGAGCGAAACGGAAACGCTGTCGTTCAATGCAAGTGGCGTGGACTGGATCAAGGTGGACTCGAATAGGGACGTCCCCATCTGTTTGGTGGGCTTAATGTCGGCATTGGCAAAATTGAAAGATGGGAAGCCGGTTGTGATGGCAGAGGTCTGGTAGCCCAGCTGTCGCAACCGGGCCATGGTTCGGTTCCCCTCGATTACTGATTGAAAAGTCGGGCGCTGCCCAATATCTGAAGGTTTAATAGCGGAAATATTTTGAACGAACTGGAGGTTCAACGAAGAACTTAAAGATAGTTCGGTTTGACAATAATTGGAATGCGCCTTCATGGCGACATAAAAATTCCGCTCTCTTAATCCGTCGATGAACCATTGATTACTAAACCCATATGTGTTTTCAAATACATCAGTCCTTCCGTATCCATCCAAAATAATGTATATGATGTTTGGAAGAGAACCGACCTTTCTTTCCAACTGCGTTCTAATTGATTGTTCTCGTCGATTTTCTATCCATTTAAAATACTCACCGTAGACAATCTTCGAGATGGGAAAGAATACGAGTATTCCCGCAAAGATGGCAGTAATCTGGTGCCATTTCCACTTCCAGGCCCCGAATCCAGCCACTGCCAGCGTTAGGATCAGCCAGATGATAAATGCTTCGGTCGAACGTGCGTATACGGGCACTACACTCATAACCGTGAAGTAGTTTGCAAAGCTAAGAACAACAACGGCAGTCGGAAATAAAGATTTTTCCCAACTACGGAAGACAGCGGAAAGCGTAAGGAAGCAGAGACCAGCGCCAGCGACAGCTACAGCCAAAGGTCGCCAGAGGTCATGGATGGGTAACAAACTCTGGTTCGAAGAGAACAGAGCTAAAACCGGATAGGCGGCCAACAAAAGCGGATATATTCTTTGTGCCGCCTTCAATCCCGCCTCTTCAACAGATAAAGCGTCCGAAGCGAATCATCGATGGGAGATGAGGCATCGATTGTAAAATATTGATCTATCGCGGCAAGAAAGGCTTCCCCGTTGTACATATGAACTTTGTTGTTACGGGCGTGAAATAGGCGCTGTACTTGCGAATCTTCTAAATCAATAAATTCGATGATCAACCAATCGCCCAAATTCGACAGGAATTCTGCAACCCATGGCAGCGGAACATTATTACTTATTGAAAGGTGATGAACAAGTGCAAGGGCCAATACCACTTTGGCCGGGCCTCTTTGCAAAAGCGATTCCCGCTCCTGCAAGCCCCAACCCAACGCCGGTGAAGGATTTGCAATATCTAACACAAGAGGCAGATAATTCGGCTTGCTTTGAAAAGACTTTTCCGTTGCTCCAACATCTAGATCGAACGCAATGGTTGGAAATCCAAGTTTGAAGGCGAGCTCGCTGAAGCGGCCAGTATTCGCACCCAGATCCCAGCAGAATCCCTTCTCGGGAATCTTCTGCAAATAGGCCTCAACCAAGTTTTCTTTGGCTTTTTCCGATCGTTCTGAATAATTCGTGTCGGAATAGTAGTTCTCCCATACCGTCTCGTCGGTGTTGACCTTCAGGGACTCGATCGTCCTACGTAGGCTATCCAAGAGCGCCAAGTGGTTGGACTTCGTAACCTTTCGCGCTTGCCCGGAAACTCCCTGCTTTTGGTCGGCGCGAGAGTGGAGCACTAGGTGAGCGGCCAAACCGGTATTGAGTCGTGCCCGCATGGGGAGAGTCTTGGCGGCCAAATCCAGAGGCAAACCGTCCAGGTTAGATTTCAACAATTGACCCAAGCGCGGGTCCACCCACGACATCAACGCGAGGGGGGCAAGGAAGTGACGGCAAAACTGGCGGTAAGCGATCCACGGGCCCTCTGGCGCAGGTTCGAACGAGAGCAAATCGATGAAGATGGGCTTGCTTCCCACGAATTGAACGTTGTAGGCGGTCGCGTCCTTGAGGGCGAAGCCGCGCTCGACTGCCCTTCTTTGAATTTCCAAAGTGAGGAGGGCGGCTGCCTTGAGTTGGCCGAAGCACCATTCATAAGGATACGAAATGAAGGGGACTCGGTCGGCGCGGAGCACGGCGAAAGCGCTGTCGCTCGCCGCGAAGTTTAAGTCCACCTCTTCAAAAGCGGTGACAAGGCCATCTCGAATTAGCTCCTCGATGAGGCCCGATTGCTTGAGTTGAGTGTAGGAATCAGCAAATTGGGCATCGACCTGCCGAAGCAGGTCGTTGCCACGGGAAAAGACGAAGCCGCTCGGGTCGCGAAACGAGGCGCTATGTTGAAGCGCCCGCATTTACTTACATGATCGTTCGCGCCGGGATGCGCTCCTCAATGCAGATACCAAATTGGACCATTGAGTGCGCACGACATAGCCGGCGGTTAAGGCTCCCGCGAGCAGGACCTGGAAGACCATGCTGCCAGATCCTCCATCCAAATATGCGAGAGGAGCAATCAAAGAGTTAGAAACAAAGTGAACCACACATGCTAGAACGTCAGCATTTAGCAATAGTTCAGCGATTTTTTAAATAAATTTAGGTGCAAAGTATCGAGATAGTCTTGTTAAAAAGCAAATAACGGGCTAAGTCGGAGCATCCGTCTTGCCTTCTCGATCGATACAGTGGCCGTAAAGTCCCCACGTGACGGCCGATGTTTCTCAAAGACCAAGAGCAGAGATTCCGAGGATTGGTTCGATGAATTTCGAAAAAAAGATGAAAACGACGGGAATGTCTACTAACTTGCTGCCGCTCGTCTAGGTCTTGGAACCAGTTCCCCGCCACATTTCTCGCAGATCCAGTCGCTTCTTTCGGCGCAATCCGTGCAATAGGTGCATTCAAAACTGCAAATAAAGGCATCGCTTTCCCAATCGAGGGGCTTCCCGCACCCGTCGCACGCGCATTTCATATCCAGAGCCATCGCAAAATCCTCACAAACGGGCGGCCAACCCAAACCACCCGTCGACTGAACCTGATTACTCTGGTGTCCTGCGGCTGCGTTCCCGGAGAAGAATGATTTGGGTCCAAAATGCACAACTGTAATGCGAATTGTTTTTCAGGGGGACAGCATCACCGATTGCGGCCGGGATCGCAGCGATTTAAGCAGCTTGGGCAACGGCTATGTGCGGCTGGTTGCGAACGCGCTTGGAGGAACTAACGAGTACATCAATCAAGGGGTCAGCGGGAACCGGATCTACGATCTGGAAGCTCGATGGTCCAAAGACTGTCTCGACCACAAACCGGACTTGGTTATGCTCTTAATCGGCATAAACGACACCTGGCGTAAGTTCGACTCCAATGTGGATTCGCCAGTCGAGGAGTTTGAGCCTGCGTTGGAGAGAATTTGCCGGCAGGTAGTGGAGTCGGGCTCCAAACTCATCCTGTTGGAGCCGTTCGTTCTCCCCATTCCGCCTGACCGCGTTAAGTGGCGGGTGGACCTCGATCCGCGCATTCATGCAGTACGTAGGGTGGCGGCAAAGCATGCAGACGCGTACGTGCCGTTGGATGGACTTTTCGCTGCGGCTACATGCCAACACGACATAGCGGACCTGGCGGCGGATGGAGTTCACCCTGAGGAAGCTGGGCATCGTCTAATCGCCGACCATCTGCTGGGCGCCATCAATCAAATTTTCCAGACATGACTCGGCCAGCCTTTGTCAACATTGAAATTCGGTTTCTGAACTCGGCAATCTAGGGATATGTCGCAGAGCGCCTACATCCGCCGCAAGACCGTTACGGAACCTGCATCCGCGAATGAGGCGCTATTGCGCCGCATCAACAGCCAATTGGCATTTGCCGAAGCGTTCGTTAATGCCGGGTTGGGCGGAACTGCTGAGCAGGTACAAGAAGCAAGGGCAAAACTGAACGGTTTCCACCCGAGCCAGCGACTTACCGACTTGGTTGACGAGATCGAACAGATTCTCAGCCCAATCGGAACGCTGGCAAAGGAGTACCGAATCCACCTCGTGGGGCACGGCCACATCGACATGAACTGGATGTGGAGTTGGCCGGAAACGGTTGCGGCTACACATGACACCTTTGCAAGTGTCCTGTCGCTGATGGACCAATACCCGGAGTTGACCTATTCCCAGAGTCAAGCAAGCGTCTACGCGCTGATCGAGAAATACCATCCGGAGATGTTTGAGGCGATCAAAGCCCGAGTCAAAGAAGGTCGCTGGGAGATCGCCGCGGTGCACTGGGTCGAGGGCGACAAGAATATTGCCAGCGGGGAATCGATCGCCCGCCACCTGCTTTACACCCGGAGCTATTTCAAAGAGAAATTTGGCCTTGAACCGGAAGATGTCCAAGTGGATTGGGAGCCGGATACCTTCGGCCACGCCAACACCATCCCCACAGTTCTCGCTCAGGGTGGGGTGAAGTACTACTATGCCTGTCGCACCGGAGGTGGGCACCACCACACACGGTTGGGCGCCGAGCGTCCGCCCATATTTTGGTGGGAGGGCCCCGACGGCGCGCGAGTGCTCGTCAACCGCGAAACGACTTGGTACAACAGCTACGTCAACATCGGCGAAAACTATGCATTGCCGATGGTCGAGTTCTGCCGCCATACCGGTCTAAAAGATTGGTTGGATGTATACGGCATCGGCAACCACGGCGGCGGCCCAACTCGAGTAGAAATCGAATACTTTTTGGAGTCGCGAGATTGGCCATGCTGGCCGACCGTCGAATTCTCGACCGCCCAGCGTTGGTTCCGGACCGCCGAGAAGTACATTCAGGAGCACAACCTGGAAATACCGGTAGTCGACCATGAGTTGAACTACGAGTTCACCGGTTGTTACACGTCTCAAAGCGCAATCAAGAAAGCCAATCGATTTGGTGAGAACTACTGCGTAGAAGCCGAGGCCCTTGCTGCCATATCGGAATTCGGAATGCGGAGTTCGGTATCCAATTCCAGACTCCAGACTCCGGACTCCAAACTCCGTGAAGCTTGGATTAACGTTCTCTTTAACCAGTTCCACGACATTCTGCCAGGCTCGGGGGTCGCCGCAACTCGAGAGCATGCCCTGGGGATGTTTCAGGAGACCGGCGCGATTACCGGGGCCGTCAAGCAGCAGGTTTTGCGCGAAATCGGCCGGCGGGTAAACAGCATTGCGCTCCTACCCAAGACTCTAGACGGTGACGAAGAACGACAACTGGTTCAACAGGGAAAGGCGAATACTCCATTCGTGGCTGGAGCGGGCCACAACGCGTGGTTCAGCGGTATCTCCACAACTTCAGGTGGCGGCAGGCGTTTTCTTCCGTATGTCGTGTACAACCCATGCGCGTGGACAAGAACTGAAATCGTCGAAGTTGTGCTGTACGACATCGACATGGATCCCGCGCTCCTCGTCGCCCGGGATGAGAACGGGATTTCCTTTCCCACGATGGTGACGTCGCGTCCAGGGCAGGAGTGGGCTTGGGATCACAAGTCGACACGCATCCTGTTTATCGCCAAAGACGTGCCGGCGATGGGTTACAAGACCTTCCTGATCTGCGAGGGCACGCCTGATGCCGATGTTCCCTTGGTAGAGGCAAAGTCGGAGACGGAATTCACGACTCCTCACATGAGCTTAGCTACTAGCCGATACGAGACAGGCAACAATGTCCAACCCAAGAACCACAAGGGTGGATTTGAGCCTGTGGGGGTTTGGAATTTTGTCCGGGAAATTCCGCGCGGGATGACGTCTTGGGCGATTGGTGGCAAAGATATGGACCCCCAGCCGTTACCCGTGAAGAGTTACCGTGCCGTCGGAACTAGCCGCAACGAAGGCTCCGACGATGCAAAGGGGAGCAACTTTGCCTTCCTTATCAATCGCCAAATCCAGGTATCTGGCACAAAGAGCTCCCTCAAGATTCAACAATTGCTGCATGGACTGGATGCCCGACTGGATTTCACGGCAGAGATCGATTGGCGAGAAATTGGATCGGTCGAGGATGGCATTCCCGGATTGCGGATCGATTTCCACGACTCCGAGGCCCCTCCACAGTGGGACTTCGAAACCCCATTCGGGAGCGTCGTTCGTTCCCAGACGGATGAGCAGTCAGTAGACAAAGTGCACCGCGAAGTCCCCGGCCTTCGGTATGCACATGGGGGAAGCTTTACCGTCCTTCAGGATTGTAAGTACGGGCACAACATCCAATTTCCCGGTTTGCTTGGATTACGCGTATTACGCTCCAGCTTCGATCCCGACCATGCCCCTGAAGTCGCGAAATCAAAGGTCAGATACTCGATCGTGTTTCACGAATCCGAGCCGACTCGGGCCGAACTCACCCGCCTCGGCGCAGCCTGGAATCACCCTTTAATCGTCGTTGCCGCGACTCTGCAGGAGGGCGATCTGCCTCTGTCCAAGTCCTTTGCCGAAACCAAGACCGAAGGCGTCGTCTTGACTTCCCTAAAGCAAGCGGAAGATGGCAGTGGCCTCATTCTGCGGCTCGTGGAATATAACGGCACGGACATGATCGCAAACGTCGATCTGGCTCCCGAGCTGTTAAGAGGCGTGGCAAAGGCCGAGGTTTGCGATTTGTTGGAGCGGCCGATCGGAACCGCAACTTTAACTGAGAACGGAGTCGAAGTGATCGTCAAGGCGAATTCGATTGTTACGCTCAAACTGTCGATAAACTGACTCAATGATTCGGCTAACCATCTTGTATCCCAACTCCGAGGGCGCCACATTCGACATGGACTACTACCTAGGTACTCACGTCCCGATGTCCAAACAACTGCAGGGCAGCGCTTTGAAAAGCTTCACCGTCGACCAAGGATTTGGCACCGGAATCCCCGACGAAAAACCACCCCACCTGGTAATCGCGAACCTGGTTTACGACTCCATGGACGCTTTTCTCGAAGCATTTATGCCCCATATGGAAGAGTTGCAAGGCGACATCGCAAACTACACCAACGTCCAGCCGATCATTCAATTCAGCCAGATTATGTTGGACTGAATCGCCGATTGGCGACCACGTGTCAGTAGACTTGCGCAATGGGTATGGCGTTTAGGGGTTCGGGCGGCCCCAAGAAACCGATCAACAAGGCCACCGTGAAGCGGGTGGTCTCGGGCTTCCGACCCTACCGTAAAGAAGTCATCCTCACGGCTATCTTCGTCCTGGCGAGCGCGGGACTGGGATTGCTCAGCCCCTTCTACCTGAAGCACATCATCAACGACGGCCTGCTGAAAAACGACATGAGCGTCGTTGCGCGGTTCTCGATTTACACTCTGCTGGCGACGCTCGCCAGTTCCGGCCTTGGACTTGCTTTCGCGTACCTCAGCACCTTGGTCGGCCAACGGATCATGCGGGATCTGCGAAACCAACTGTTCGAGCACCTGCAGGCGATGTCGCTCCGCTTCTTCACCAGCACCCGGACCGGCGAAATCCAATCCCGCTTGTCGAACGACGTCACCGGTGTCCAATCGGTGGTCAGCGACACCGCCGCCAACATCCTGAGCAACGTCACCACCGTCGTCGCCACCTTGATCGCGATGTTCGTGATCGATTGGCGGCTTTCGCTGTTGGCGGTAGGCGTTCTGCCGATATTCGCGTTGCTTGCCTCCTGGGTGGGCGGCAAGGCGAGGACATACCGCACGAAGATGCAGAAGCAGATTGCGGATCTGAGTTCGACGATGAACGAAACGCTGTCGGTCTCGGGCGCATTGCTCACGAAAACTAGCGGCCGGCAGTCACTCACCCTGACCAAATTTCGCTCAGAAAATACCGACCTGACCGACACCAGCGTGCGCATGGCGATGATCATGCGGGCGTTCTTTAACCTGATCTTTCTGACCTTCAACATCACGCCAATCCTGGTTTACTGGTTGGCGGGTGAGCTGGTGATCGGCCACCGCGACCCCAGCCTCGATATCGGCACCATCGTTGCCTTCACCGCTCTTCAATCCCGCCTATTCTTCCCCCTCACGAACCTGCTCAGCGTCCAAGTGGAATTGACCAGTTCGCTGGCGCTTTTCGACCGCATCTACGAATATCTGGATTTGCCCCAAGAGATCAAAGACGATCCTGAGGCGATCTCCTTGGAGCCGCACTCGGTGCAGGGCAAGGTGGAATTCCGGGACGTGGTCTTCCAGTACGACGAGTCTCAAGAGGCTCCAACTCTCGACGGCGTCTCTTTGTCGGCAGAACCCGGCCAACTGGTTGCCTTGGTTGGAGCCTCCGGTGCGGGCAAAACCACCCTTACCTATCTGATTCCACGCCTTTACGACGTCAACTCTGGCTCGGTGATGATCGACGGTACCGACGTCCGCAAGATCAGACTCGACAGCATCAGTAAGTTTTCTGCCGTGGTGACCCAAGAAACATATCTTGTCCATGACACGATTAGAGAAAACCTTCGCTACGGGAAGCCCGATGCCACCGACGAGGAGTTGATTTCCGCGGCGAAATCCGCTGCGATCCACGACCACATTTCCAATCTGCCGGAGGGATATGACACCGTGGTCGGAGAGCGCGGTTATAAGCTGAGCGGCGGCGAAAAGCAGCGCATTTCCATCGCCCGGGCGATCCTCAAAGACCCCCGCATTCTAATATTGGACGAGGCGACTTCCTCCCTCGACACCCAGAGCGAGCGGCTGGTCCAATCCGCCTTGAACACCCTGATGCACGGTCGCACCACTTTTGCCGTGGCCCACCGACTCTCGACCATTCGCGATGCGGATCAGATTTTGGTGCTGAAGGATGGCCGGATTGTGGAGCGAGGAACTCACGAAGAGCTACTCAAGCACGGCGGAGAATATGCCCGGCTCTATCATCTGCAATTTGAGAGTCAGGAGACCCAAGCCGCAGCAACGGCCCAGGGCGTTTCGGACTGAAATAGAATTGAACGCTGGTACCCTATACGCTTCCGATGACGGTTCGCGACCTGCGTGAAAAGTACCTGCAATTCTTCAAGTCCAAGGGGCACGATATCTACCCTTCGGGCTCGCTTATTCCTGTGGATGTCACGGGTCGGCTCGATGAAAGTCTACTGTTCAATGGCGCCGGCATGGTGCAGTTCAAACCGTATTTCCGAGGTGTCGCCGAGCCCCCCAACAAGCGTCTGACCACGGCCCAAAAGTGCGTTCGGACGGGCGATATCGAAGACGTCGGCAACCTCAGCCACTTGACCTTCTTTGAGATGCTCGGAAACTTCTCCTTTGGGGATTATTTCAAGAAGGAGGCGATCGCTTTCTCATGGGAATTCCTAACCTCGAAGGAGTGGCTAGGATTGGATCCCCAAAGGCTGAGCTTCACCGTTTTCGAAGATGATGACGAGGCGTACGAGTGCTGGTTGGGCCATTTCCAAACCGTCGGAATCGACGGAAAGTACCGCGTTTTCAGGTTAGGCGAGGAGACCAATTATTGGCCCGCCGGAGCCTTTTCAAATGGTCCTCCCGGACCTTGCGGACCCAATTCAGAGATGTTCTATTGGACGGCCGACACACAGCCCCCCGGAATTGGCTACACCAGAGAGGAGTGGCTGAAAGACGACGCCGCCAAGAATTGGCTGGAGATCTGGAACGACGTCTTTATTCAATTTGAATGGCAGGGCAAGCTAAAGAACCCGGAACGGCCGGCCGAAGGCTACGAAAAAACCGGCATGCCGCCCCTTCCGTTTAACTCCGTGGACACGGGAATGGGTTTGGAGCGAACGGCGGCGGTGCTCGGTGGATTCGCGAGCGTCTACGACACCGATGCCTTCCAACCGATTATCCGCAAGATCGAGTCCATCTCTGGCAGCTACCGGTACGGATCGGACGACGCGAAGGACACCGCCACCCGGATTATCGCCGACCACATCCGCACCGCCTGCTTTTGCATCGCCGACGGCGTTCTCCCCGGCAACTCCGGACGTGGATATGTCTTGCGCCGTCTGATTCGTCGCGCCGTGCTCAAGGGTCAGCGCATTCTGGGCTTTGAGCAACCCTTCTTCCACCTGGTGTTTGAGGGTGTATTGGAGTCCATGGGCAACCACTATCAGGAGTTGACCGACCGCCGCGAGACGATTGTCGAGACTCTGCGTCAGGAAGAGGCGTTGTTCCGGCGGACATTGACCGAAGGATTTGCCAGGCTTAATCTGATGCTAACTTCCATGACAGCGCAGAGTGGCAGATTAGACGAAGCGATCGCATTTGTTAAAAGAACTAATCCTGGCTTAGATAATGCATCTGATGTTTTGGAACAGCATGGACTTTTCCTATTATCTGAAGTTGATGGCTTAACTTCTACTCAAAAGCCTGGACTGGAATCGATTGATGCTTGGTGGTTTCATTTCCAGGAACTTGTCATAGCGGTCGAATCTAACAATGCCTCGAACATAGAAATTAGTGAAAAGAAAACTCGAGAAGCGGCCAAAACCCTTGCTGGAGATTTTGCATTCCGGCTCTACGACACCTATGGATTTCCTCTCGAGGTCACCAAAGAGCTTTGCGCCGAAGCTGGTGTTACTGTCGACGGAGAAGGTTACGAAGCGGCGCTGAAGGAAGCGCAGGAGCGATCTCGCGGAGGCTCGGATCGGGAATCCGTCTACGGCGGAGTCCAAGTCACGATCGTCGCTCAGATCATCGGAGAAGACGCCAAACCCACGCCGACCGAGTTCCTGGGCTACCAATCCACCCACGCCCAAACCCAGATTGCCGGTGCGATCCACATTCCCGGCGAGCGGGATTCGAAAGAGAGTGGACATTGGCCGCTTGCCATCGCCTTGAAGGAGACTCCCTTCTATGCCGAATCTGGCGGGCAGGTTTCCGACACCGGCATGCTGATCGGAGGCGGATTCGAGGGTCGAGTCACCGATGTCATCAAGCAGGACGGCGTATTCGTTCACGAAGTGGAACCGATTCGCATGCCGTTCGAAGATCCCGCCAAGCTGACCGGCGTCATGGTGGAGGCTGAAGTCGACGAGAATCGCCGCGCCCGGATTACGCGAAATCACACGGCGACTCACCTGCTGCACGCGGCATTGCGCCAGGTTTTGGGCAAACATGTGACCCAAGCCGGATCGTACGTCGGTCCAGACCGGCTTCGATTCGACTTCACCCACGGCCAAGCCTTGACCGACGACCAGAAGTCGGAAGTCGAGCGAATCGTAAACGAGAAGGCGCTCGAGAACCTGCCCGTAACAATCTACCGGGACCTGCCGATCAAGGAAGCCAAGGCGATGGGGGCGATGGCGCTGTTCGGTGAGAAGTATGGGGAGTTCGTGCGATTAGTACAAGTTGGCGACGAACAACCGGAAGAAAAGAGCTTCAGCCGAGAATTGTGCGGAGGCATCCATGTGCGCACGACGGCGGAAATCGGGCTGTTCAAGATTGTCCATGAAGCGAGCGCGGCCAGCGGAGTCCGGCGAATCGAGGCCCTTTCTGGCGAAGGCGCTTACGAGTGGGTGCTCGAGCAAGCCAATCTGCTTCACTCCGCCGCCGAGCGACTCAAGACGTCGCCCAAAGATCTGCTGCCCTCGATCGATAAGCATCTGGAGGCACAGCGAGAGCTCAAGCAGCGTTTGGATAAGGCCAGATCCCAAAGTTCATCCCAGGCAGAAACGAAATTGGTGGACGTGATGGGCGTGGAGTTGGCGGTGCAAGTCATGGGCGAAGGCGAGCAGCAGGAAGCTTCCCTGGCCGCCGACCAACTGATCGACGGCCATCCGGGCCGGGTCGCTTTGACTGCGGTCGCGGTCGAGGGCAAGGCCATCTTCATTTGCAAGGTCGGTTCGGAGGCTTTGAAACGTGGCGCGCATGCCGGCAACCTGGTGCGCGAGGTTGCAAAGATGGCTGGCGGAGGCGGCGGCGGCCGTCCGGACTTTGCCACCGCCGGCGGCAAGGATGTAGGCAAAATTGGCGCTGCGGTCGCCGCGGCTGAAGGTGTGCTGAAGTCGATGCTGGAGGGTTAGGGCGGGCCGGATTTTCTCGATAAGCAAACTTACCCAGGACCGCAAAGAAATTCCTTTTTCTCGCAGCTAAGACCTTCCTTTTATCCTTAAGCAGGCCACCGTAGGTAAAAGTGAATCCTGGCGGCCTCGGAGGGACTCGAACCCCCGACGCCCTCCTTAGGACGGAGGCGCTCTATCCTCTGAGCTACGAGGCCGCAGGGATTCAGTTTACCGATACCCGCAATTCACCCCAAAAGTAACCCGGGATTCCACTCCACCCATAACCCCACCTGGCGACCCAAGACCCCTCGGGAGCGTAGAATAGAGCATATGTCCACCCTGTTCGACAAGGTTTGGGATCGCCATGTGGTGTCCGAACTTCCCGGCGGAGGCGCGCTGCTCTACATCGACCGCCATTTGGTGCACGAGGTCACCTCGCCGCAAGCGTTCGACGGCCTGCGCGAGCGGAACCGCAAAGTTCGCAGGCCCGATCTCACCTTCGCAACCGTGGACCACAACGTGCCAACCGACGGCCGCCCGATCGACGATTCCACGCTAAGCGGCAAGCAACTCTCCGCATTGGCGGTCAATGCCCGAGAATTTGACGTTCCGTTGTACGGTTACGGTCACGAGAAACAGGGCATTGTTCACGTCATCGGCCCCCAACTCGGCATCACCCTGCCGGGATTGACCATCGTCTGCGGAGATAGCCACACCTCCACTCATGGCGCATTTGGCGCATTGGCGTTTGGAATCGGGACCACCGAGGTGGAGCATGTTTTGGCGACCCAAACCCTTCGGGCGAGCAGCAAACCCAAATCATTGGGAATCCGCATCGATGGGCAGATTCCAGATGGCATCACTGCCAAGGACGTCATCCTCGCCATCATTCGAAAAATCGGTGCGGGCGGCGGGACCGGCTACGTGGTCGAATACTTCGGCGAAGCGATCGAGAAACTGCCGATGAGCGGTCGGATGACGATTTGCAATATGTCGATCGAGATGGGCGCACGGGCAGGGATGATTCGCCCTGACAAGACCACTTTCGCGTATATCGCCGAGGGCGAACGGCCGTTTGCACCCAGGGGCGCTGATTTCGACCGCATGGTGCAGGATTCACTGGCTTTGAAAACGGATTCGGAGTCGGACTTCGACCGTTTGGAAGTGCTCGATGTATCGAATTTAAAACCTCAGGTGACGTGGGGAACGACTCCGGCGATGACGGTTGATATCGATCAAGCGATCCCCGAGCCTCGGGATGCGGGCGAAGAGCGAGCTCTCAAATATATGGGACTTGCGCCGGGTGTGCGGATGGATCAGACTCCGGTCAACACCGTTTTCATCGGTTCTTGTACAAATTCGCGAATTGAAGATTTGCGCGAAGCGGCCGGAGTGGTTCGGGGTCGCAAAGTGGCGGCCGGAGTCCGGGCGATGGTCGTTCCGGGCAGCCAGGCGGTCAAGGCGCTTGCGGAGCAGGAAGGGTTGGATCGGATCTTCATCGATGCCGGATTCGAGTGGCACCGGGCGGGTTGCTCCATGTGCCTTGGGATGAATGGCGATATTCTCCGTCCTCAAGAGCGGAGCGCCTCCACCAGCAACCGGCCATACGAGGGTCGGCAAGGGCCGGGATCGAGGACCCATTTGGTGAGTCCGGCCACGGCGGCGGCAACGGCAATTGCGGGCAGGTTCGCCTCGGCAATTGCGAAGGACCCGACCGCGGTTTAGGCTTCACTGATGTAGTTGCGCGGTCAGGTACAATCAACGCTTCAAACCCACTAGAGACGTTTTAAGCCCATGAAAAGGACCTATCAACCCAACAATCGCCACCGGAGCAAGACGCACGGATTTCGCATCCGAATGCGCACCACCGATGGCCAAAACACCCTCAAGCGACGCCGCGCGAAGGGTCGCCACAAGATTTCTGCGTAAAACCGGACCCTCCAAAGCAAGGTTTGAATCCATCTATCAAAGTGGCAAGCGCGTATCGACCGCCCACCTCCGATTAATTGCCGACCGAGGAGTTGGAAAGGTTGGAATCGCGACCGCCAAGAAGACCGGATGCCACGGAAGGAGAAATTGGGTCAAAAGGCGCATTCGGGAATGCATCGCAAGCATGGAGTCTAGACTTCGAAACGACTTGGACTACATCGCGATTGCAACCCCAAACGTAGTAGAGATGGACTTCGGCGCGCTCCAAAGTGAACTTGGGGATGCCGTCATCCGAATGAATGAGCGATGGGCCGAAGAATTGGAATCTTCCTGATCCGCCTTTACCAACGAACGACCAAATGGATGCCTCCGAGTTGTCGATACACCCCAAGCTGTTCCCACTACACTTTGCAAGCGGTCGAGAAATACGGCCTGATCAAAGGCTCGTGGATGGGATTCAAGCGGATATGTCGCTGCGGACCTTGGCATCCCGGGGGACACGATCCCGTTCCATAGATACGAATTACTCATTACCAAACCCGAACTAGAATGGCTCGCCCTGCCCCCACCCCCAAACAAAACTTTATCCAGACGCTGTTGATCGTTACGACGGTCTTCCTCGGCATGCAGCTGTTCTGCAATCGCCCGCAGACCACTGACGTGCGGACTCGGGAACAGATTCTGGAAGCGATCCGAAAGGACAACCGAGAGCTTAAGGACGTTTCCATTGTCCAAGAGCAGTCGAAGCTCCAACAGCGCATCAACGACGACGTCAACACCAAGAAATTGGATGCCAAAGAAGCCGAAAAGCTTAAGTTCGAAGCCGCAATTCTCGTTGCTGACACTCAACTTAAAGCAGGTATCGCTCGCAACGAGGCTTCCCGGATCAGAAATGCCTACACGGTCCTGACGGGTCTCAATCGCAGCAATACCACGAATCCGGCATGGACTGAAGCTGAAGTCCAAATCCAACCAACCGCTCTTCAGCCGGAACGCTTTGGTTGGAAATCCTGGAAGGGTCCTCAGCTCTACGATCGGATTGTCGCGGAGTTGACGGAAAGGAACCACCATGATCTGGTGTGGGGCTTCCTGCCTGGGGGATTCCAATTCATCGACTTTCTCGTCAAGATCACCGGCGCGATCCCCGGCTTCAGTTACTGGTTTGCCGCCTTTCTCCTCGCCTTTGTCGTCCGTGCGCTAGTTTTCCCGCTGACTCAAAAGCAGTTGATGTGGGGACGCCAGATGTCGCAACTGGCTCCGATGATGAAGGAGATCAAGGAGAAGTATCCGGGTACGGAGTCGCAATCCAAGATCATGGAGCTGTACAACGAGTACGGCATCAACCCCATGGCGGGCTGCGGACCGGCGTTCATCCAAATGCCGCTGTTTCTCTTTGTGTACCAGTGCATGCTGCACTACCAATTCGAGTTCCAAAAAGGCACATTCGCTTGGATCAACCCGGTTACCAGCGCTAGCACAAAGGGGTTCGTCGCTCCGGATTTGGGCCATGTCGACGTCATCCTAATCATCCTTTACGGGATTTCGCTCTGCGTCAGCACGATGCTGCAGCCGGTGAACGACCCGACTCAGGTGAAGCAGCAAAGGCTCATTGGATTGAGTTTTGCGATCATGATGCCGATCTTCATGCTCCTGGGCTTCTTCCCGGTTCCGGCGGCGTTCGTCCTTTACTGGACGTTCACCAACCTGTTCGCGACCGCCCAATCGCTAAGGGCTTACCGCTTGCCGCTCCCGCCGTTGGTTAAGGTGAATACACGGGCCGGCGGCGCATATCCCAAGAACGGAGGGTTCTTTGCGAAGCTGCAAGAGCAAGCCAGAAAGGCTCAGGAGGAGCAAGAACGAATGAAGGGCAAGCAAAGCGGATCTTCCGGAGAGAGTAAGAATGGCAGCCTGAACGGATCCGTGCCCGGCAGCACGGGGACACCCGCCAAACACAAGCCAAAAAAGAGGAAATAGTCAAGGAACGTAAGTCTCAGCCATAATGGTCGTGGCTCGTATGTTGAGTTCGACCGCCGAAAACGTAGCCAAATCTAAATCAACCCAACAAGTTTATGCAATCAATCGAAATCACTGGTAAGTCCGCCGCCGAGGCCACCCAAGCCGCCGCCGCCAAACTCGGCGTTGCCGAAAATCAGCTCAATGTAACCGTTCTCGAAGAGACCAAGGGTCTTTTTGGAAAGAGCACTATCCGAATTCGAGCGGAAGTCATCGAAGCCGCTTCTGAAGCGCCGGCAAAAGCCACCAATGGAAAGCCAGAGCCTGCAGAAAAACCGGCCAAGAAACCGCGAGCCAAGAGCGCGCCAAAGGTAGAAGATGCGCCCGTTGAGGCCGCTGCCGAACCGGAAGCCGAGTCCGAAATGACCGAAGCTCCCCAGGCCGAGGCCACCGATGCCGACGGTGATCGCTTTGTCGACTTAATCCATGACTTGGTTGGAAAAGCGGATCTGGACGTTCAAGCCAAGGTAACTCAGGTCAGTGGACGATATGTGAATATCGAATTGGACGGCAAAGATGTCGCCTACCTGGTTGGAAAGCACGGAGAAGTTCTAAACGCCCTTCAGTACCTTGTAAACATCATTGCCGGGCGGAGCTTTGGAAATGGAGTCCGCGCGACGATCGACGGCAACCATTACCGCAATCGCCGCGAGCAGCAGTTAACGGCTCATGCTCAGCGCGTTGCGGACGAGGTCAAGAAGCGAGGCGAAGAAGCGGTTTTGGATGCCCTCCCCGCCTTCGAGCGACGGATCGTCCACAAGGCTTTGAGCGACTACGACGGCGTAAGCACCTACAGCGAAGGCGAAGAGCCGAACCGCCGGGTAGTCATCGCTCCGGCAGAATAAGCCCGGATTTAACCTTCGATTGGTAGAGGCTTACCCTTGGTTTCAGGGGCAAGGACGATTGCCACTATCCCGAACGCGTAGACTCCGGCCGACAACAGGAATCCAGCGCCAATCGACTTGGATTGCCCAATCACAATGCCAATAACGATTGGCATGGCAATGGCAAACACTCGCCCAACGTTGTAAGCCAAGCCCGCGCCTGTCGCTCGAATGCGGGTTGGGAATAGCTCAGGGAAATAAAGTGCAAGCGCGGCGGAGATTCCGATTGCGAAGAAGTTGATGACCGGGAGCAGCCACAACAACGTGGAGTAGTCGTTCCCGAGCTTGGCGACGGCGATTACTGAGATTGGGGTCAGCAGGAAGAATGCCCCGATCGTGCGCTTGCGGCCAAATTTCTCGCAAAGCCAAGGCACGAGTAAGACTCCGAGCAATGTCCCGATGTGGGAAATCAGAATTCCAAAGGCTTTACGCTCGGCAATGGCGGCCTTGTCCAAGCCGGCATTCGCGGCGTCCAGTAGGTTTGGCGCCCAGAACGTTGCGGTCCCGGCCCCAGTGACTACAACTGCGCCAATAACCATTGCAATCAATGCGTGGCGACGCCATTTTGCATTTCGCCAAAGTTCAGCCAACGGGCTTTTCGCTCCCGAGATCGCTTTCTCCGTCGACTCCGGTTCTTTCACAAAAAAGCGAATGGCGACGCAAACCAGAGCTGGTACCAACCCCACCAAGTACATCGCCTGCCAACCGGAATTCTTCAATGGAATTTGGGCGAGGGCGGCAATGGCTGGCCCGAATGCGGCGGCGCTTTGGAGCATCGCGGCGGCGGCAGCTCTCGCGCGGTTCGGCATCACTTCCGCGACCAACGCGGCGCCTGCCGCCCATTCGCCACCAATCCCAAGCGCGGTGACGAATCGCAACGCTCCGACTTGCCATGGCTCCTTGCAGAATACGGTGAGTCCGGTGAAGAGGCTGTAAACCAGGATAGTCACGGTAAGCGTACGGGTCCGACCCCATCGATCCGCGAGGATTCCGAATAGCAAACCGCCAAGTGCCCAACCCGCCAAGAAGATTCCTTGAATCCAACCTTCGACGGCGGTTCCGTGATCTGCATAAGCGGCTTCCCCCATCATTTGCTTGAGCATGGGAGTCTTGGTGAACTGGAAAATCGCGGCGTCGAATACGTCGAACACCCATCCCAGCCACGCAACGAACAAAATCGTCCATTGGTATGCCGAGAGCGATCGATACCATGGCCGCTCAGCTTCAGACATCTGGGAGTGGTTATAGCAGGTTCCTACACGCGGGTAACCTGAAATCCATGACAAAGCACAACGTGGCTTGGTATCGCTTTGTCAATTGGCTGGTAAGGACAGTTTATTTCGGAATGGTCACCGGTGGACTAAAATCCGTCGGAACGGAGAACATTCCAAAGGAGGGAGCCGTGATCATCGCGCCCGTCCACCTAAGCCACCTGGACCCTCCGGCAACCGCCTGCGCCATGCCCCATCGGCGACTTAGATTCATGGCTAAGGAGGAGTTATTTCGAGGGGTTTTTGGAAAGATTATCGCCAGCGTGGGCGCCTATCCGGTTCATCGTGGAGAAGGCGATACCGAGGCCATTCGTAAATCCATAGAGATGCTTAATGAAGGGGAAGCGCTGCTTGTGCACCCCGAAGGAACTCGCGGAGACGGAGTTCGCATGAACCCGATCAACAAGGGTGTGGCGATGCTCGCCAAGCGAACCGGGGCGCCGATCGTGCCCGTGGGAATCGTGGGCTCGAACATCGTGATGCCAAGAGGCAAAACCAAAGGACGCAGGCATCTGATTACCGTGATCTTTGGCACTCCTTTCACCTACGGGGAAGTTGCAAGCGGGGGGAATGAGAGAGAATCTAGGGAGAGGTTCGGGGAAATTTTGGCAGAGAAAATCCGGAATATTTGCCTCGAATGCGGAATTGAACTCCTACCGCCCAGCCGTGAGGAAGCTAAAACTTCAGCGTGACCTGCGCCCCTATGAGAACGTCATTCCGCTCAAAGGTCGCTCTTAGCCCGAGATTTGCCATGGGACGAAATTCCACGCCCGCGTTGATCCTCCGGCCGTCGAACTCCGCCAGCGCTCGAACATAGTCGGTAAAGGGCAACATGACCCCGACGAACGGCGCATTCACCGACCCGAAATAAGCGCCGATGGTGATCTCCGCCGGGACGGCTCCGCTGACCGAGTCGGCAAAGCCCTCTCGCGTTGTGATCGCCAAAAAGAATCGCCGCCCACCCCGGGTGACTCCAAATGCATCCTGTACTCCAAAACTGATGCCGGGTCCAAAACCGATTATTGGAGGGATGTAGTTGTAGGACAGATCGACGGAATTACGGAATCGATGTCCATCAAATCGCTCGCCGGTGAATTCAAAGTCGATCGCGTTTGTCAGTCCCGCCCCGATGTAGTACCGACTGTTCCGAGATCGTGATTGCTCCCACAATCCTTCCGCCCGAATCGTGTCCAGCTTGATTTTCGAACCGGTTGGAATGGTGATCAGGCGATCGGCCGCCGACAGCGCGGACAAACTGAAAACTGCGAGGGGGAGAAGGGATCGCACGGCTAACTTTACTTGAAATAAGTACGTCCAGTGCGGATCCAGAAATTGCCGCCGAGTCAAGTCTTGCCTCGGACGGAGCTAACTGATAATGCGAGTCGGCCTATAAGCCGGATTCTGTTTTTGTGTGACGATTTATCTGCGCGGCCAACCCGGACGGTCCGCGGGCCGCCTCAACCCGTCCCTATTTGGCCTTGCTTCCAGCGGGGTTTGCCCCCTCGATCCGTTACCGTCCGAGGTGTGAGCTCTTACCTCACAATTTCACCCTTGCCTGATCCGGAAACCGGCCATCGGCGGTATGTCTCTGTTGCACTTTCCGTCGGGTCGCCCCGCCCCTGGTTGCCCAGGGCGCTGTGCCCTATGAAGTCCGGACTTTCCTCTCCGGGCTTACGCCGGGAGCCGTCACCCGGCCAACTCGCGATTTAAGTATATCGGCCCCTGGAAATTGAAACGCGGTGATATAGTTCTAACGTTTCCTTGTATAAGGATTCGAGGTATGCGAAATGAGCTCGGAAGAGAAGAGCAACTGCGGGCAGCTCGCCAGTTAGCTCTTCACTTACGGCAGACTCCGGAAGACGCCCAACGTGCTCCGGATGATCTCGCCGCGCAATTCGGTCTCCCTGCCACATTCGTCGCGAATGTGTTGAGCGGGGTGGAAGGCCGTGCCCGGAAGGCCGAACCGTGGTTCCCCAAGTTCGATTTCTCATTCATCGTTCGCGCATACAACTGGATCGACCGGCAATTCGAACGGCTCATCGCGAACCCAGTCCTCTTCGTGATGGCGACCACCGTGCTAGTGGGCGTCATAAGTTTTCTTTCTGAATCCAGCACCCAGGTTAGAGTTGGGCCTCAGGAAAGAGGCCTATCCATACAGAGCTTGGTCGTTCTGGTGAGCGCGCTCCTGGTTTTCGGACTGCACATTATTGTGTTTTTCAAAAAGCGAATGGTCCGTTACGCCATGTTGAGCGGCCTTGGGCTCTGGCTTGGCATTTCCGTTTTCGCCATGATATCGGTTTGGCTCCAAGTTAAGACCGAGCCCGGCCAACAAGCCGTCATTGGCGGTTTGCTGCTTCTGGTGGCGTTCGGAATGTTCGTGGTGTGCTCCATTTATGCTGCAATTGGGGCCGGAGCGGCCGTACTGGGCGCCTACCTGGAGATGCTAAGAATTAAGCTCCGAGAGGACCGCATGAGTCGCCAAGAGCTTTTGGAGCATTATTTCCATCTCCAAGAGCGCTTGGACGCGAGTCGCGGCCTTGCCCCCAAGCCAAGCATCTTCGACTCCGAATTCGCCAAAGCGCTTTTGAACACCGGCCCGTTGTGGGCACTGTTGACTGGGTTGGTCCTTAGCAGCCTGACGGTCTTCATCACGATTGCCTCCGGCGTCAATGTTGGGACTCAGACGAACCCGACGTGGCCAGTTTATGCGGTGATGTTGCTCTCGGTTATCACCCTGATCGCCAACGTACTGGCCGGGTTTTTTGCCAAGAACCTATGGTACGCGGTTCTCCACGCCATTGCGTTCACCGCGGGCAGTGTTCCGCCGATCATTCTTGGCATTCAGGCGTTCGATGTCCAGAGATTGCAGGCTGGGCTTGAACCGCTGCAATTTTTCCTGACCCTCGCGGGGAGGATCATCG
Organism: Fimbriimonadaceae bacterium; assembly: GCA_035248525.1. Taxonomy (GTDB): domain Bacteria; phylum Armatimonadota; class Fimbriimonadia; order Fimbriimonadales; family Fimbriimonadaceae; genus 55-13. The sequence goes on from DATFHI010000076.1 coordinate 21,424, forward strand.
TAGCCTTGTTTGGCGCGATTGGTGGATTGGTGCAACGCCGAACTTCGAAGGAGTTGAATCTTGCCCAAAACGACCCGGCGACAATCCTGGCGGAGATGGTGCGGATTCAATGGAAGTTATCGGATCGCCGCTCGTATTTGTGCGTGATGGTGGTCGACGCGGCAAAGAGCGCGGAGATGAAATCCTATGCCGACCCGCTCGCAGTCGAGTACTCCTTCCGTGAATATCAAAACTTGCTTACCGAACTTGCTAGCGATCTGCACGGCCGAGTCCACAGTACGGCTGGTGACGGCGCGGTTATCGCATTTGAGAGCGCGCAGGAGGCATTTACTGCCGCCAAGCGGATTCAAACCGACATCGAGCGGTTCAACCGCGAAGACAACCGACTTCAACTTCCGTTCCGGCTCCGAATCGGTCTGCACATGGGTGAAATCGTGGGTGAGTTGGATGAAGTTGAATATACGGAGGTCATCGACATTGCGGCCCACGTGCAAGCAGCGGCGCCAGTTGGAGGAATAGCGGTGACCGAGGAGGTTGCCAACTATCTGCCGATTGAGGAGTTCATCCCACTCGCCAAACAGATCGACGGGCAGAATGTGATGCTCGCGTTGAATCCCACCATGGACCCTCAATGGCAGTCGTTCAAGATTTAGGACGTCTTGGCTATCTGGAGGCATGGGATGTCCAACGTTCTATCCAGTCAGAGGTCATTTCCGGCAACCGGGGGGACACGCTCCTATTCGTCGAACACGATCCGGTGCTCACGTTGGGCGCTAACTTTCACGAGTCCAATTTGCTCCTGACTCCGGAGCAATATTCCGAACGCGGAATCGAAGTGATTCGAACTGATCGGGGCGGGGACGTCACCTATCATGGACCCGACCAACTTGTGATCTATCCGATCTTCGACATCCGTCGCCATGGCAAAGACCTACATCGTTGGCTGCGGATGCTCGAGGAGGCGATCATTCAGGTTTGCCAAAGTCATGGCCTCATCGGTGAGCGCAGCTCAGTTAACACCGGCGTTTGGATCGAGGAGGCAAAGGTGGCGGCGATTGGAATCAAAGTATCAAAGTGGGTTTCCATCCACGGAATTGCGCTCAACTGCTCCAATGATCTCGAGCCATTTTCGTTGATCGTTCCCTGCGGAATTCAAGACTATGGCGTGACGTCCCTTTCCGAAAAACTGGGGCGAACGGTGCCCCCAAATGAAGTAAAACCTAAAGTCGTTGCGGCGTTTGAAAACGTCTTTGCGATGACCCTACTCCATGAAGAAGCTCAAGCACCTGCCGAACGCCTGCGGTCTCGATGAGGCGGGGCGCGGACCCTTAGCGGGTCCGGTGGCGGCGGCGGCGGTCATTTTGCCGAAGAAGTTCAACTTGGCGGGAATCAACGATTCCAAGCAATTGGATCGCCAAACCCGCGAAGATCTCGAAAAGAGGATCAAGACGCACGCCCTATGGAGCGTGGTGTTGGTTCACCACGAAGAAGTGGATTCCCTCAACATATTTTGGGCTTCCATGGCGGCAATGGAACGTGCTTATGCAGCTTTGGGGATTCATGATGGACCGGTACTCGTCGATGGCAATCGCGTTCCGAATAAGCTCACTGGTCGAGGGGAAGCGGTCATTAAGGGCGATGCCACTTGGGCGTGTATCGCCGCCGCTTCGATCCTCGCAAAAACCGCTCGGGATCGGTACATGGTAGAGATTTCGGATTCTTATCCCGGCTACGGTTTTGAAAAGCACTTTGGCTACCCGACGCCAGAACACTTTATGGCTCTCCATGAACTTGGACCCTGTCCAATTCACCGCCGATCCTTCGCGCCGGTTGCCGCTCGAGAACAAGGCGTCCTGATTTTCGAGTAA
>DATFHI010000077.1:0-3184 GCA_035248525.1 Fimbriimonadaceae bacterium
GCTTGGAACCCGGGGCTTTGAGGGGGTATCTGAGGACTTATGCGCCTAATCCAGCTACTCGCGCCCGTAAGCTCAGTACGCTCCGGACCTTCTGTAAGTATTTGAAGCGGCTCGGGAAGCTGGAGCGTGATCCCACGGAGACGCTAGAGGCACCCATTCGCCGTCGACGGCTGCCGAAAGCATTGAATGAAGCTCAGACCACGGAACTTCTCGACCAAGATGGACTTGGAGAATGGGTAGCGAGGGATCGCTCGATTTTGGAACTGCTCTATTCCGCTGGATTGCGCGTGTCGGAGTTGTGCAGTCTGAACATGCGGGATATCAATTGGAGGGAACGTTCCGTCCAAGTCGTCGGCAAGGGAAACAAGCAGAGAGTGGCATTTTTTGGTGAGACCTGCGAAGCAAGCCTCCGAACTTATATGCAAAGCAGCAGGGTGGAGCCAAGATCGGGTGACCCAGTATTCACATCCAGCCGGGGCGGCCGCATCGACCCGGACTCGGTGAGGAAAATGATCAAGAAGTGGGCAAAGCGGGCCGGATTGCCAGACGATGTAAGCCCACACACATTGCGACACTCATTCGCAACCCATCTCCTAGACCACGGCGCGGACCTCAAATCGGTTCAGCAGTTGCTGGGGCATGAGTCCTTGGCAACAACGCAAATTTACACCCATGTCAGCGTGGAGCGGCTCAAGGAGGCAGTGGCAAAGGCTCATCCTCGATCTAAGTCTTAAAACAGTTTAGGCCGACCATACGAATGAGGCTTCAACTTGTGTAACATTCCCGGCAGGGAGAAGTCGCCAACTGCCAAAACATGAAGTTTTTGCTCATTACCAAGGACCCTGAGGTTATCGAGGCGGCACATAAGGGATTCCACCCGTCCGATGAGACGGTTGTGAATGGAGACTGGCCCGAGGCCCTGGATAACAGTTCCGGAGTGGACATGATGTTTGTCGACCTCTTGGCAACCCTGGCCGAACCGCACAAGATCGCGGGTTATGAAGCCTTCGCTTACGCAAAAATGGATCACGAGGTCGCGAAGGACATTCCCCTCGTTCTAATCTCGCCACCTGAAGACTACGAGCTGGATTTCATGGCAGGCTGGCCCGACTTTGTATTCGGGCATGTGCGCCGGCCCGTGGATTATCGGATATTCCGCCGAGCTTCTACCTGGATCTAGAGAAAGAGAACTTGCTACGCCCAGATCAAATCGGGCCGCACGATAATCGTTTCATCCCGATCCGGCCCTACGCTGAGGATTGCCGCCGGTGTGCCGGTGTATTGCTCCATGAATTCAAGGTAGGACCTTGCTTCGCTTGGCAAATCCGCGAGTGACCGGCACTTTCTCAGGTCTCCGCTCCAACCGGGCAATTCGGTGTAAATGGGCTCGACTCGCTCAAAGTCAAACGTGTTGGCTGGAACGTAGTCGATCTCCTTGCCATCGAGTTGATAGCCGGTAGCAACTTTAACCTTTTCAAACCCGCTGAGAATATCGAGTCGAGTTACGACGAGCCCCGAAAGCGAGTTCAATCGGCAAGAGTCTCGAAGCATGACCAAATCTAGCCATCCGCAGCGGCGGCCGCGACCGGTAGTTGTTCCGTACTCCTTTCCATGCTGTCGAATCCATTCTCCGACGTCGTCAAGGAGTTCAGTCGGGAATGGTCCAGACCCGACGCGGGTGCAATAAGCCTTGCAAACGCCGAGTACAGAGTCGATCATTCTGGGGCCGATGCCAGTTCCGATGGTCGCGCCACCCGCGGTGGGATGGCTCGAAGTCACGTACGGATAAGTGCCTGAGTCCAAGTCCAGGAAGGTCCCTTGAGCGCCTTCAAATAACACACGCTTGCCGGCGTAGACCGCTTCTTGAACGATGGGATCGGTGTCCTTCACATAAGGGCGCAACCGATCTGCGTAAGCGTTGTACTCCTTGAGAAGCGCGTCGGTATCCAGGGGCTCTTTACCAAACATGGCGAGAAGCTGATTTTTAACTTGAACCACTTCTCTGAATCGGTGTGCAAATACCTCCGGCTGGACAAACTCGCCCATGCGGATGCCAATTCGGGCGACTTTGTCCTGGTAAGCCGGGCCGATGCCGCGGCTAGTCGTGCCAATGCGATTACTGCCGCGTGCTTCCTCTTCCAGTGAGTCCAGCATGCGGTGATAAGGGAAGACGACGTGAGCGGCGCTGGAGATAAGCAGGGTGCCAAGTTCGCTTTTTTGAGCCATTGTTCGGTCCAATTCCTCGAGCAATCCCTTGGGACAAACCACCATTCCGCTCCCGACGATTGCCGTCGTTCCGGGGTGCAGAATCCCCGCAGGAATGAGGTGGAACTTGAATTCCTGTCCGCCCGTGATGACGGTGTGGCCAGCATTATTGCCCCCGGAATATCGCACAACCAGGCTGGCTTCTCCGCCCAAAACGTCGACGAGTTTGCCTTTGGCCTCGTCGCCCCACTGCGCACCAATGATTACAAGCGTAGGCATATGATTCTCCTCGCGCCAGACATGAAAAAGCCGGCGCATCCCTGGTCGAGGATCCGCCGGCCGTTTGGCGCGTGAGCCTTATCTCAACTCAGTTATTTTACACGAGATCTAACGGAAGTGTGGGTCCTTGCCGTTATAATAAATGTAATAACCATGATCGAAGTAAAGATTAGGAAGATTGGAAATTCTCATGGCATTGTGCTGCCAAGGGAAGTGCTCTCACAGTTGAAGGTCGAAGATGGCGACAAACTGTTCCTAGTGCCTGAGCCAGACGGTTTTTGCTTGACGGCTCTTAACCTAGAAGTGGCAGAGCAGATGAAAGTAGCGGAGAGCATCACCAAGCGTTATCGAAATACGCTCAAGAAGCTCGCCGAATGAAAGAACCTTTTTGGGTACACATCGCCACTGCACGCCAAATTCATAGGGAGCAACTGGAGCAATTTGGCGGATTGGCTGGCGTTCGCGACGAAGGATTATTTGAGTCGGCAATGAGCCGCCCCATGAATCTTTGGCATTACGCTTCTCCGAGCCTGTTTGACATGGCGGCTTCATACGCCTTCGGAATTGCAAATAACCATCCGTTTATCGACGGCAACAAGCGGACTGCTTTCGTAGTTTCTGTGCTGTTTCTGGAGCTCAATGGTATCAATTTTGGAGCCGACGAGGTCTCTTCTGCAGAAATATTCATCGAACTTGCCTC
>DATFHI010000078.1:0-8635 GCA_035248525.1 Fimbriimonadaceae bacterium
GACTTCTACCAGCTTGGATTCCGGAACGGATTCGCGGGAAGGCTCTACTTGTAGAGCGTTTTCCGTGGAATGTCTATCCGTGGACAGGGCGACTTGGAATCGATTGAATTCCGGTTGGGTCTGTTTCGTCGGAACATCCAAAGACATTTCACCCTTATTCGCTTTCTTGGGTTCGGATTTGGGCAGTTCCGGCGATTCCGATTTCTCATACTTGCCGGTAGTTGAAGTCTTGGGCGCTCTGTTTTCCGGTCCAACTTGAGGTGAATCGTCTAGCGTGGTCGACTCAGGCAAATCGGATTTCGGGACGTCCGTAAAAACTGAATCCTTCGTGTCTGTCGCTTTTGGTAGTTCAACCGGCTTGCCCTTTTGCATCACGGGCTTTGCCGCTTGAACTTCTGGGTTAAATGCGACCGGGATAATGGGCTCTTTGTAGCCAGCTTCAACCTCTGTGACTAGCGAGGAATGCGTCTCAATGGCGGTTGGCTTTAACGCAGCCAATGTCTCTGAATCTAGTTGCGGCTTGGGGGACTGAATGACTTCAGGTGCAATTCCTAGCGAGTCATCGGTCTGAGAAACGTTGGGTTCTGGATCCGGATTCTCAGTTGAAGTCACCGGAGTTGAGGGCGACTTAGAGTCTATCTTTGTAGTTGCAGGACCCTCGACCGGCGCGGCCGGTACCAGGTTTGGAGGCGCAACCGGAACCGAATTGCTGGTCGGAAACTCTTTCGTCGGGGCAGAAATAACCGGTTGACCGGGCTTCTGCTGGACAGCGGGCGTGGCCGCAGACGGCGAAACTGGCTTCGCATCGACTTGGACTACCGCAACTGGGTTTTGGAAGAAACCTTCGGTTAGGCGGCTCGCTAGCCACTGAACCGAAACGTCGGATTGAGGGGCGTCCGACTGGGATTCGGGTTCCTCACGCGAGAAGCTTCCCTTATTCCAAAATGGCTCGGGGAGTTCGACTTCGATTTTCTCGGTGAGATTCGGTTGGAAGTCCAGTTTTTGAGGTTGAGCATTCGGCTCGAGTTCCTCGGCTTCTTCCAACGGAAGCGGCTCGCCGGGCGGCGGCTCCGGACCTGGAGGGGCGCCTGATACGAACTCGAGACCTGCATCGGCTTCGGTGAGGAATCCTTCGAAGCCCGGCAATACCGGCGCTTGCTCCCCGCTTGGTGTCGGTGCTCCAAAACCAAGTCCAAACATCGAAATCTCCATGACTTACAGGCCGTAAGGCCGAACAGTAGTCATATCGGCGAGATCGACCGGCATATTTAGGGGGGATCGCAAATTGGCAGGAACCGTTGATCTGCCATACTAACGCAATGCCGCAAGGCTTGTCGCTGTCTCACTATAAAGCCGCGTTGTTCGACGTGGACGGGACGCTTGTCGACAGCCTTGAAGTATTTGTTCGAGGACTGACGGATACCTATCGGCACTACCTTGGATTTTCTCCCGAACGCGACGAACTTTTGACCTTGTGCGGCATTCCGCTGCACCAACAAATGCAGATGTTTCAGGAGACTCCTCCGCCGCCCAATCGGGTTGTGGAGATGGTGAATTTTGCGATCGACCGCTACCACGTTCACCAGAATGAAGAATTAATTTTCGCTGAAGCCGTGGAGGCGTTGCGCCTTTGTCGTCAAGCTGGCCTAAAGACCGCGCTTGTTACAAGCAAAAACACCCGCGAGCTCGAGCATTTTCTCGATCGATTTTCCGCCGCAGACTTCGTGCAATGCACCGTCTGCGCGTCTGATGTAACTCATCCCAAGCCCCATCCAGAATCGGCAATTCTAGCCTGCCAAAGATTGCATGTCAGCCCCGAGGACGCCGTCATGATCGGCGACTCGATTTTCGACTTGCAATGCGCGAAGCGAGCCGGCGTCACCCCAATTGCCGTGGGATATGGAGCTTCCAAATCTGCCGCCTTATTCGCCGAATCGCCGGCCGCATTCTTTGCGACACCGTCGGATCTGCTGGAATGGGTGCGCTCAACCTTACCGATAACCTCATGCCAAGAAAGAAAGCAAACGAATTTGAAACTAACGACCAAACTACAATCGAACCTGAAACGAAGCCCAAACGCAAGTCTCGGGCAACCACTCCCGAGTCGGTAGCTGACGCCAAGCCCGCTCGAAAGGGCCGGGCCAAAACTGGAGCTGCCGCGGTCACGCCAGCTAAGGAAGTAATTGCGGAAGCCGTCCCAGCACCTGTCGAAAAGCCAAAGGCTAAGCGATCCTCTAAAGCACCAGCCGCTGCCGCTCCAGTTGGAACACCGGATGTAGATACAAAGGAGAAGCGAGCCCCTCGAAGCAAGAAGGCGAGCCCAACCTCTACAGACTTTTCGGGCGTAGACGATCTGCCGATTCCAGAATTTCGGCCCCGACAAGCTCCGCCAGCCGCGAAGTCCCGACCTGCAAAAAGGGAACGTGCGGCAAAGACTGATTCAACTCCAACGCCGCGTCTCGAACCATCGGAGTTCATTATTGAAGGCGATGACCTTCCCGTCCCCATTTGGCGGGCGAGAGAAGGTTCAAGACCCCAGCCGGAGAAAACCCAGCGTGAGCCGTCTAAGCGAAGACGCAAAGAAACTGCCGAGAAGCCGCCGCTTCCTGAGGCTGAGGAAACACTGCCGGAGGAAATCGCTCCCCAGGTTAACTTCCGGAAGCGGGAGAAGGTGCGGATCGCTCCCCCGCCCAAGCCGATCATTCCAATCCCAACCGACGCCCCGCAGATCATTCTGCGCGAGGGGCTGCCAACCTTGGTTAAGAACGGACGGGTGTACCCACCAATCTTCTTCTTCGGCGGTTCAAGTGATGAGCGGTCGGCAAATACCGTTTTGGAAGAGCTCCGCATGGCATCGGAAGCCGGAGTCCACCTCCATTCGCACCTTGTCGACTTTGAAGTGGATGAAGATGCGGTCGAGGCAAATGTGGAACAGGCGGCCTATTGGCTCGCCAAGTCATTGGCGACCGACTCCGAATCTCAGGTTCTGCTCCGTATCGTATTCAGAGCGCCCCGGGGTTGGCAGAACAAGTTCCCTAAAGGGCGCTACCTCCACGAAGATGGAAATCTTGCCGAGCCAAGCGTCGCTGACGACGAATTTTGGGGCGTGGCCAAGAAGTGCCTGGCCCAATTCGTTTCGCAAGTCAGGAAGTTGCCCGGGGCCGACCATGTACTCGGATTGCACTTAGATCGGGGTGAATGGTTCTTCGCCGATGGTTGGGGTTACGACACCTCAGATGCCGCGACCGAGAAATTCCGCGAGTGGGCTCGGGTCAGATATCTGGAAGACGAGGTTATGCTGGCAGCATCCTGGTTCGACGGTTCAGCGACGTTCGATCAGTTGCAAATTCCGATTTACCAACCAGAAGGTGCGGAAGGTGATAAATTCGTCCGGTCCAGCCGCAAGCAGCGTCGATACGTGGACTACCATCTGTTCCTCAGCGACGCCACGGTGCAGAGAATCGGAGACCTTGCATACGCCGTAAAGGAAGCGAGCGAAGGGTATTTCCTGGTTGGCGCAAGCTACGGTTACACCTTTGAGTGGTCGCACCCCGCGAGCGGACACTTGTCGCTTGGCAAGCTGTTGCGAACTAGAGAGATCGACATCGTCGCCGGTCCGCCCAGTTACCGTAGCCGCGAACCTGGCGGGAGCGCACCTTTCCCGGGCCCGATCGACAGCTTTGCGTTAAACGGCAAGCTGTACATCAGTGAAGAGGACTTCAAGACTTCGCTCAGCGGCGGTCGAGAGCCGGACGACTTCAACCCGGTGATCAAGACTCCCCAGGCGCTCGACAGCGTCCAATGGCGCGGAGCCGGCGCAGCACTCGCCCACGGTTCAGGCATCAACTGGATGGATCTTTGGGGCAACGGATGGCTGAAGACCTCCAGCATTTGGGATCGAGCCGGCCGGATTGCCAACTCGTTGGTCACCCGAATGGCCGCGGAAACTACCGATCCTGACGTGTGCGTCTTCATCGATGAGCGGGCCCTTGCGTACCTGGTTGATCCTAACGCATTCACGCTTTTGGTTCAAAACGTGCGCGAATCCGTTCTGCGGGCGGGCGTCAACGCAGGCTTTTACCTGTTGAGCGACTTGGCTCACCGAGAGAAGTTCCCGGCCGCCAAGGCTTACATTTTCCTCAACGCTTGGGACATCCGGCCCGAGCTCCGGGCGGCGATCAAAAACCGTCTGCAACGCAACGGAAAGGTTCTCTTCTGGCTCTACTCAGCTGGTCTATTCGATTCCGGACGCGAGAGTTTGGAAAGAGCGCGCGAAGTCACCGGCATCGCCCTCAAGCCCCAGCCTTTCTACAGCAAATCCGGGACAACGATCTTGAACCGCCGACATCCCCTTGGCGAGGCTTTCCCCGATCGAGCGATCGTCAGCGGGACGAAGCTCGAGCCAAGCTACTTCGCGATCCCCGAGGACGCGTTGGTGCTCGGTGAATACTCTCAAACCGGACTACCCAGTTTCGTCGTGAAGGAGTTCGACGGCGACTCGGAGCAGGCGTGGACGAGCGTGTTCCTGGGCGAGCCCATGGTCAATCCCGCGCTTATCCGCGCGCTCGCCCAAATGGCCGGAGCGCACATTTGGAGTTTCACCGACGACATCGTCCACTTGAAACCCCCGTTCCTCACCATCCACTGCACTCAAGCGGGCCCACGCACCATTGCGCTCCCTGATAAGTGGTCAGCATACAGCCTGCTCACCCGGCAATGGGTTCAGACCGAGAACACCAATTTGCGATTCCAGACAACCGATGGCGCCACGCATCTGTTCCTCGTTGGACCGAGCGAAGAGATCGACTCGGTGCTTTCTGCGGATCCAGGCGACCTGCTGAAAATCGACCGCCTGCCGGAACGCGAGGAAAACACGATGGCCGGAGATGCGGCTTCATTCGACATTCCCATGATGAAGTTGAACGAATGGATGGAGGGCGGCGAGGCCGATGAAGTCGCAGACGAGTGGTTCCTGCGACCTCTGCACGTCGAGGAAGCAGTGACTGCAATTGCGGAACCGGAGTCCAGACCCGGCCGCCGACGACGAAGTCGCCGATCCGGCGAACGCAAAGGAAGTGAGGAGACCGCCGACTTCCGACCGGAATTTGGCAGCGACGATGATGATCTCGGAATAAGCGTAGTCTTTCGGAAGAGAGAGTAGGTTATGAACCACCAGTTTGGGAATGTCGCGCTCATTGGAAAACCCAACGTGGGCAAAAGCACGCTGCTCAACCGAATGGTTGGGCAGAAGGTGTCCATTGTCAGCGATAAACCGCAGACAACCCGAAAGCGTGTCGTGGGGATTGTTTCTGGACCGGATTTCCAAATTGCATTCATCGACACGCCGGGAATCCACGAACCGCACACCAAGCTGGGCCGCGCGATGGTCGAGCAGGCTCGCAAGTCATTGCACGACGTCGACGTCATAGTAGTGGTTGTGGATGCAAGCCAACACCCGAACGACGCCGACAAAGCCATGGCCAAGCTGTTAACCGGAATCGAGGTTCACGATCTGAACGATCCGACCAAAATGACCTCGATCCCGGTCCTCCTATGCCTGAACAAAATGGATCGGCTTAAAGCCGATGCTGTTCAACGCAACGTCGACTCCTACTGCGAGATCTTCAAGACCGAGGATTACATGATGACCACGGCGACGGTCGGCCACAACGTCGACAAGCTGATTGAAATGATCGTTTCCAAGCTGCCCCAGGGCGAAGCTCAATACGACCCTGACGACTACACCGACCAATCCAGCCGCTTTATCGCCGCGGAGTTCGTTCGCGAAAAGATATTAAGAGCAACCCGACAAGAAGTGCCCCACGCGGTCGCGGTTATGGTCGATGAGTGGGATGAGGATTCGGAAAGCAAGCTCGTGCGAATCGTGGCGAGCATCTTCGTTGAAAAGGCCAGCCAACGCGCCATTCTCATCGGGAAACAGGGTCAATTTATAAAGAAGATTGGAACTGAAGCCAGGCAGGAAATCGAAGAACTGTTAGGCGAGCGAGTCTTTCTAGAGTTGCACGTCCGAGTCCGGGAAGATTGGCGAATGAATCCTCGCATGCTTCAAGAGCGCGAATACGCGGAGTAAGCGCATGGACAGCGCATCGATCTTTGGAGCTCCCCTGGGACCCAAACCCGGTGTAAGCCTTCTCCCGCTCCCTCGTCCGAAGCCTGAGCCCACTGGACCCGTCCACCATGTCCAATTCGTGGTGGAACTCGTCGGCCCAAGGTCATGTCCCGCCGCCACTGCCGCCCAGCTTTTAGGACCCCAATGGTATTCCGCCCTGGGTGAACCCCAGATCTTCAAAATGTCGCCGGCTGACCAGACGTGGCAAGTCCTAACACCCGCCACCGACGGATCCTATGATTCCCTCGCTCTCGCTTGGGATCTGGTGTCTGATCGTGGTCGATTGAGCTCCAGCGCCGCCAGCCATCTGTTGCACGTGGCGGAAAGCTTTGCCGCTCATATCCAACGCCGTGCAATGGCTATGCCTTCCCCGACGGACATCGATCGGACCGTGGCCGGACTGGTCTACATCCAGGATGGCTTGGACATTGGTGTGGAACTCCTGGTCGTGCCTAAAGGCGCAGATTTTGTGGAAAAGGAAGTTTGGATCGCTTTGACAGAGTTGGGTTTCAGCCTTGAGCCTTCCGGATTCTTCGAGCTTGGAAATCCAACTCGGGAGCCGTTTCTCACCGTAACGCCATCGGGGGGTGCATCTCAGTTCTCGCTGTCGGGAGTCCAAGGCGAAGTCCGTCATCCTGGACTGTTGATCGGATTCAGCGTCCCTCTCAGTCCGGAGCCCGAGTTTTCCCTGACTGCAGCTTTTCGTACGGCCGATTATCTTTCCCAAAAATTAAACGCTGCGATATTCACCGATGCCGACCAGATTCTGGGCTCCACCGCGAGGGGCCAGCTCAACGCAAATCTGCTCGCTGCCGTCCGTTCTTTGGCATCCACCGGTATCAATCCCGGGTCGCGCGCCGCAAGAAAGCTCTTCTCGGAATAAACGCGGGATTTTGGACTTACATACTCGGCGCTATCGCCTCGAAGGTCGTCCAGATGAAGCATGCTTCCGCCAGCCTGCTTAACCCTCGAAAGCCAATTAAAGACCCTGGATGGAATCACGTTCTACGATCAGCCGGGCACCTTGTACTGCCGAGCTAGGCAGATTGCAAACGCATTCCATCTGATTCTGGACAAGAGCAGCGGTAAATGGAGATTGGACAACCGTCCTATCCCCACCGAAAGCACAAGAAAACTCGTCGATGGCACATTGCTAGTTAGCGTGACCAGCCTAAAGCACAATGGAATGTCTGTTCGGTGGGATCCCAAGGAGTCCAGAGCAGTTGTAAAAGTCCAAAACGAGCCGGGAAAAGCACTCTATATTCGCCGTGGCGCTCAGCGAGTCGTTTTGAACAAGCGCGCGATGCAACTGGTGGCCTGGCAAGGGCGGAGTGTTGTGTTTCGCTCGACCGTCGGGATCGGCAAGATCGCGCACCAAACCCCAAATGGGATATTCAAAGCTCAGGCCTACCGCACTCCGTTGCACCGCTCGACGCTGTACAACGAAAGCCCAATGCCATGGGCCATCCATATCGTTGGCGACATCTTTATCCACGGAGCAAAGGTTGCGGAAGGCCGCAGTTCCCACGGATGCATCAGGCTCCCCATGACCGGTCCTAACAAAGCAAAGTGGTTTTACAGTTGGATTGAAAAGGGCACGCCGGTTAGCATCTCTGGCGCTTGGCCAAAGAACGCCTAGCCGGCGACAATAGATATTACTCGTCGATCTCAGTCCGGCTGTTCTTAACCTGATTCGCGCGTCGCCGCACCTGACCATAGGTTTTACCTACGGTATCCGTATTTGTCTGAACCCTAGAGGGCTGATCGACAAGGGTCTGGCTGGCTCGCGCTCGCGAATTTTCCGCCCGAGCAATGCCCAGGATCGAATGCGCCTCGCCCTTTCTCTTAATGATCATCTTGTCCCAAAGGTAGAGAATGGGCGATGCGTTATAGATAGAAGAGTAGGTTCCCGAGATAATGCCTGCAAGCATCGTTACACAGAAGAGCTTGAGATCAGGGGTGGCGGTTCCAAAGGCCAGCAAGATAATCAACGTGGCAATGACCGTCATCGAGGTGTTGATGGATCGAGCAAAAGATTGAGTAATCGACCGGTTCACCAAGTGTCCAAACTCTTCACCAGGCTGAGGCTTTCGAAGATTCTCACGGATTCGGTCGAAGATAACGATGGTGTCGTGCACCGAGAAGCCGATAACCGTCAGCATCGATGTCAAGAAGAGTGCGCTGACTTCCCAGCCGTAGAAATAGCCCACGACCGCAGTGACGCCCAGTACTACTAGCACGTCGTGGACCAGGGCCAAGATCGCGGACATTCCAAAGCGCAGGCCAACCACAAAGTTCCCAAGGGCTACTCCGAATCGGAAGGCGAGCCACAGCACGATCAGCGCCGCGGAAATCACGACGCCGAGAATTGCGTTGGTGACCGTTTCTTTTTGAATCGATGGTCCCACATATGACGAGCCGCCCGCAGGTGGAACTTCAAGTCCGGTTGCCGCCGCCACCTTTTGGGCAACAGCTTCGGTCTGGGTGGCATCATTATTTCCAACC
>DATFHI010000079.1:0-3669 GCA_035248525.1 Fimbriimonadaceae bacterium
CCACGAACCGGCTATCGATACGCCCCACCGTGCGCTTTCGAGTCCGGAGAAGTTCTTTACAGAAGTTGTGGATGTTGATCCGGAGGTTGGATTGGTCGATGAAGTCGGGGCGCAGTCCGGTATAGCGGGCCAGCTTCTGAATGGTGGCTTTTCGGGTGGCAGAGCTGATGCTGTCCCCTTGGGCTAAGAGCGAGGCATATTCTCCGATTGCGAATCTCTCCACCTCCTTCAAAAAGGCACGCAGATTCTTCCGTTTGGGAATCACACCGTGATAGTGCGCGGTGGCCGCATAGGTTGGGAGGAAAAGCACATAGGGGAGGTCATTCCCCTTGGTGAAGCGTGCGGTCTGATAGTTCAGGATCGAAGAGACGAGGATAATCCCATTGAACGCGATTCCGCGGTCGATCAGATATCCAGAAATACCTGCCGACCGGAGGGTTCCGTAGCTTTCGCCGACCAAATAAAGGGGTGAAGCCCATCGTTCGTTGCGGGATATGTAGAGCCGGATGAACTCGCTAACGGACTCGATGTCGCCCTGAACTCCCAAGTGCTTGTCGGAGATTTCTTTGGTTTTAGCGCGGCTGAACCCCGTGTTGACTGGATCGATGAAAACCAGATCGCAATGCTCGAGCCACGTGAATTCGTTGTCGACCAACTCATGAGGCGGGGGCGGAAATTGGTCGTCTTCCGTCATCCGAACTCGCTTGGGGCCGAGCGCGCCCAAGTGCAGCCACACCGACGGTGATCCGGGGCCGCCGTTAAATGAGAACATCAGTGGTCGCTTCGCGGGAGAATCCGACTCCACCGTGTAGGCCATGTAGAAGACCTGCGCCTCGATTTCGTCGAACTCGTTTTTGAAGGGCATGCGACCGGTCGTCGCTTTGTATTTGAGCGTCTTGGAGCCAATTTTGATTTCGTGCTCGGTTACCACCGGCATTTCCTCGACGAAGGTAATGGTCTTGGGCTTCTCGTCCTCGTGCTTCTTCTCGTCCGACATCGTTGTTCACATTACCGCGCAAATCGGACGAAACTTTTCCAACTTTTTGCGTATTACGAGCGACATAGACTGCCAAAAGGATAGTCACTTGGGCTCATTGCCATTGCTGCTTAGAAGAGGATTTTGGGGAACGGCGGTAATTCCGGGCGAAACTCGCCGGGTGCGCGCGGCCGTGGATGGAGATCGGTCCGCGTTCGACGACTTAATTGCTCTTTATGAAGGCGAACTCCGCCGGTATGTGGCCAAGCGCATCGTGGCCGAATCGGTGGACGACGTCCTGCAGGATGTGTGGCTCGCGGCTTGGGCAGCCCTTCCCACTTTTGACAATCGCAGCCGATTTAAGACTTGGCTTTACGGAATTTGCCTTCATAAGATCCGCGACCACTATCGTTCGATCAAGCGCTCCATCCCTTCCGTTGAGCTGTCGGACAATATTCCGGTCTCCCCTGGTGTTGTCGATCAAGATTTGGTAGCGGCGATTCCGGCAATGCTTGCCGAATTGACCGAAAGCCAGCGTGAGGTGCTGGAGTTGTATTACTTTTCCCAATTGAATCTTCCCGAAATTGCGCGCGCGCTGAATCGGAATCTGAACACGGTCAAGTACCAATTTTATCGCGCCCACTCGGAGTTGGCGGAGATGATGGAGGTTAACCGATGAGCCATTCGTGTAACCGATACGACGAGATGATGTTGCAGCTTGCCCACAGCCAATTGGGATTGGGCGGGCGCATCAAGGCTCTGCTCCATGCGCGGCACTGCCCTCAGTGTCGGCGCCGATTGCAGCGGTACAGCGCACTGTCCGGAGCACTGGCAACGGCAATGGCTTCACCGATTGGTGCAAGGCCGATTTCTGGAATTGGATTTAAATTCCTGTCCCCTCGCGGATTCTTTTTGGTCTTGCTGGCGGGCAGTTTCTTGACGGGCTTTCTGTGGACTCGTAACATGGCAGCCGCCGCCCAACCGCCTCCATCGAGAATCGCTACGCTGACCTGCGGTTCCCACAACGCTAAACATGGACCAAAACCTGCAATTCAGGCCGCGGTCGCCCAACCTTAGGCGAATTTCTTACGACTCAGTACCTGGACATCTCTTAATCCCAACCCGGGGGGAGCAATCGCTCCCCCTCTTTTTGTTTAAACCGGGTGTAAGATTCAATCGCTATGAGCGGCGCCGGTGCAATGGAATTCCCCCGTCTGGACGAAGAGTTTGAGTTGTCTCAGGAAACGATCGAGGCGTACCGCCGCGACGGCCACGTGATGATTCGCGGGTTGCTGAACCAGGAAGAGGTCGATTACTTTCGGAATGCGATTCGCAATGCCGTGGAAAGACTTCGCACGGAGAGTCGGCCGCTGGAGGAGCGGGATACCTACGGCAGGGCCTTTCTCCAGATCATGAATTTGTGGGTGAAGGACGAGGCGGTCCGTCCATTGGTGCTTGCGCGGCGACTTGGACACGTAGCGGCCCAATTGATGGGAGTTTCCCGGGCGCGCCTGTACCACGATCAGGCGCTCTTCAAGGAGCCCGGCGGCGGATCCACCCCCTGGCACCAAGACCAGCATTACTGGCCCCTCGCCACGGATAACACCGTCACGATGTGGATGCCGCTCGTCGATGCGGACACCTCGATGGGCACGATGCGATTCGCCAGCGGGTCCCAACGCGAAGGCTATTTAGGAGACATGCCGATTTCCGATGAATCGGAATCGATGTTCGAGAAATTTGTCGCGGAAAAGGGTTATTCCATCGTGGAATCCGGGGCAATGAAGGCGGGCGATGCGACTTTCCACAGTGGTTGGACCCTGCATGGCGCGCCGGGAAACTCCAGCGACCGGATGCGCGAAGTCATGACGATCATCTACTTCCCGGACGGGACCAAGGTGGGCGAAGTCGATAACGCGAACCGTCAGGCGGACCTGGATACTTGGTTGCCCGGTTTGAAACCGGGCGACCTGGCCGCGAGCGAACTGAATCCCGTGGTTTAGTCTTCTTCACCCATCGCCATTCGATAGATCGGGCCGAGGCCGGATGGATCGTCGATGTCCACCTTCAAGTCTTGGATAAGGCCGTCGCGCATGGTGTAAATCCAACCGTGAACGCTGAGTGGCCGACCCTGTTGCCACGCCTGTTGAACCATCGTGGTATGGCAAACGTTCTTAACCTGCTCGATAACGTTCAGTTCGCAAAGCCGGTTATTCCGTTCTTCTTCGGACAGCAACTGAAGTTTCGCTTCGTGACGGCTATAAATGTCCTTGATGTGCCGGAGCCAGTTGTCGATGAGGCCGAGCTGGTTCGACTCCAACGCCGCCTTCACGCCCCCGCAACCGTAGTGGCCGACCACCATGATGTGTTCGACTTTCAGGATTTCGACCGCAAACTGAATGACCGACAAGCAATTGAAGTCGGTGTGGATGACGAGGTTGGCGACATTGCGGTGAACGAATACTTCGCCCGGAAGTAGACCGACAATTTGGTTCGCGGGAACTCGACTATCTGAACAGCCGATCCAGAGGTACTTGGGGGCTTGCTGCTTGGCGAGGGTTGGGAAAAAGGTTGGATCTTCAGACTGGATGCGTTCCGACCACTTCCGGTTTTGGCTCAGCAGATCTTCCAACTTCCTCATCTCCGCACGATGCTACCAGCCAATGAGGAGCATAAATCCGTTCCTAAAATTT
>DATFHI010000080.1:0-4299 GCA_035248525.1 Fimbriimonadaceae bacterium
GGTTTCGCTGACAATGGAGAACTGCGCCTCGGGCGCAATTTTGCCGTCATCACCGACGGTCAGTTCGCGGAGGGGTTCGACGTCAAAGCTGTTGGAAGCGAATCCACCCAGATTTGTCCAGCGATTTCCATCTACCTTATACAAACTGAATTGACTCACATACGGAAGTCCGGATGTCCTAGAGCTTCGTCGCATGGATACGGGTCTGGCGCTCAAGACGTAAGGATCATGTATCCAAAGCCGCGACCGGGAAAACTCCTCCGCCAACGCCTTCGGCAAAAAGGTCGATCCCAGTTCGACCGCGTTGCTATTGGTATTGTAAAACTCGGTTCCGAAGTCTTTGAGAATCCAAACCCGGGGGCCAACCCAAGCGATTCCGCGAACCGATTCGGTGACTCCAGCGGGTTTCAGGTCGATGGTAAATTGCCGTTCGTCAGGAGTGCGAACGAACAGGATTTGATCGCTTAAATTGTCTGCCGCTGCAAACCGGTCCCGAATCGTCGTCGGACGACTTCCCACGACCCAGGCCACGCCGTTACTACTTACCGCAACAGAACTGACGACTCCCTTCGCTCCGGAACTGAGCAAGGTAATGGGTTCCCGGGTCCTCGCATCGTACACATGGACGTCACCCTGGTTGGTTCCGGCATACAGCCTGCCGCCCGCCAAGGCAAGCGCCGTGGCGTGGATGGTGGGCATCGGTTTGGCTTCTTGCTGCCCGATGAGCAGCGCGGCGATCAAAAAGGGAGCCATTGCTTACTTATGACGTACAAAATTCCTCGCATGTTTTTCTTCGGTTACCGTTTAGCAAGCGCAGAATTTATGCCGATATGTAGGCCTGGATGGCATCGCATCGCATGCGTTTGGGTGACCTGCTACTTTCACTGAAGCTTGTCGACCGCAAGCAGCTCGAGCAAGGCATGGAGGTTCAAAAGAGCTCGCCCGCGCCGCTTGGGACGATTTTGGTCGGGTTGGGCTTCCTTACGGAGGATCAGCTCTTGAGCGCTCTTGCCTCTCAGATGGGCGTTTCACCTTGGCGCCTGGCCAATGCGCCGCCCAATCCGCAAGCGGTTGCCAGAGTCTCCGCAACTGTCGCCCGAAGCTATCAAGTTCTGCCGGTGGACGTAAGGGGCGATCTGCTGGTGTTGGCGATGCGGAATCCGCTTGATGTGGATGCAATCGACCTCGTATACAACCTAACCTCGATGCGAATCGAACCGGTATTGGTCGACCCAGACCGCTTGGTGCAAGCCATCGACGCTGCTTATGGTGTAGGTAGAGCCGAGTCGACGAATGTAGATCGACTGGTGATGGAGGCGATCAACGACTTCGATCCTGAAGCGGTCGAAGATCAGCATTACTCGGCTTCGGAAAAGGATGCCGACAGCAAGCCGGTAGTCAGTTTGGTGAACCAGATCGTCAGTGAGGCGATCCGCGCCGGAGCGAGCGACGTTCACATCGAGCCGCGCGGTAAGCGCGTTGAAGTGCGCTACCGCATCGACGGCGATTTGGGTAAAGTGCGCGAGATTCCCGCTGCGATTTTGCCCATGCTGACAACTCGACTGAAAATCATGGCCGAGTTGGACATCGTGGAGTTCCGTCTTCCGCAAGATGGACGGATCGGAATGAAGATCGACAATCGCGTGGTCGACCTTAGAATGTCCGTACTTCCAAATCATCACGGGCAGAGGATCGTTCTTAGAATCCTGGATAAGAGCAACTCCTTGCGCAAGCTTCCCGAGCTCGGATTTGCGGACGAACATCTCAACCTGTTCCGAGATTTAATCCAAAACCCGTATGGCCTGATGTTGGTAACCGGTCCCACTGGCAGCGGTAAGACAACGACTTTGTACGCCGCCCTTGCCGAACTGAAAACCGAGCGAAGCAACATCATGACTTGCGAAGATCCCATCGAGTACGAAATCGACGGGATCAACCAATCGCAAGTTTTTGAGAAGGTCGGGCTGACGTTTGCCACCCAATTGCGAGCCATCCTCCGACAGGATCCGGACGTAATCCTCGTCGGCGAGATTCGAGACGGTGAAACTGCTCAAACGGCCATTCGCGCCTCGATGACCGGCCACTTGGTGCTCAGCACGCTTCACTGCAACGACTCTCCCAGCGCGGTGCCCCGACTGCTCGATATGGATGTCGATCCGTTTCTTCTGAGCACGTCCCTCATTGGGGTGATGTCCCAACGGCTGCTCAGAAAGCTCTGTCCGCATTGCAAGGAGATGCGCGAAGCGACGCCGACCGAAGCTCAGATTCTTGCTGCTTACCTTCCGGGTTTAAGAGGCGCCGATGCGGAGGATATTCAGATGGCCGAATCCGTCGGCTGCGCCAAATGCGATGGACTCGGGTACCGCGGGCGGACGGCTATCCACGAGATATTGCCAATCTTTGGCGACGTGAGTAAAGCAATCGCCCAGAGGGAGACATTAGACACCATCCGGGAGATCGCAGAGGCCGATGGCTTTGTGCCGATGCAGCATTCCGCACTGCGGATGGTGCTCAATGGCGACACCACCATCGAGGAAGCTCGCCGGCATGTGTTCCTAGAAACGCAAATCCGCGAACCGAGTCACCTTCGCCTGGCGGCTTAGATTCCCTTTAACCCAAGCGCTTCGGAATTTACTTGAAAGGCTTCGAGCAGATTGGCAATATGTTCTTCGAGGCTCAAACCAATACCTTCAACGCCGTCCTGAACCTCATCTCGATGCACTCCAGCGGCGAATGCCGGAGTCTTGAGCTTCTTAATCACGCTCTTCACTTCGACTTCGTGTACAGATTTGCTCGGCCGAACATAAGTTACGGCCGTTATGAATCCACTGACCTCGTCACATGCATAAAGGTATTTCTCCAGGTTGGATTCCCGTGGAATTCCTGAGTAGTTGGCATGTGAACCAATTGCGCGAATGATCGCCGGATCCCAACCTTGCTGGTCGAGAAGTTTCATTCCCCACATCGGATGCTCATCGGGGTGCGCTTCGTAATCGAAGTCGTGAAGCAAACCTGTGATGCCCCAGGTTTCTTCATCCTCATTCAGCTTTTTCGCGTACCAACGCATCGCGGTTTCCACGCACAGGCAATGCCGGCGAAGCGACTCAGATTGCGTGTGTTCGCAAAGGAGATTCCAAGCGGCCGGGCGATCATGCATCGACTCATTTTGCCTGAAGTCTCGCGGGTATCTTAGAACTTCCATGAGATTCCTCGCGTCGCTGGCGCTCTGTTGCGTAGCGATCGCCGTCCACGCTGAGCGAATCTTTCTAATCCCCCTCGATAACCGGCCGGCGGCCGGCCAATTTGCCCAGATGATCGGGGCGATGGCGAACGTCCAGGTCATCATGCCGCCGTACGAGACGCTCGGGAGATTCGTCCAGCCTGGGGATCCGGAAGCGATTTTGGGTTGGTTGGAGGCGCAGAGCTATGACGACGTGCCCGCTGTGATTGTAAACACGGACATGGTCGCCTACGGGGGTTTGATCGCAAGTCGGACAAACGACACTCCGCAGGCGCTCGCGATTCAGCGACTGCAGCGACTGGCGAAAATCCGGAAGAAGTTTCCGAAGACTAAGTTCTATCTATTCTCCTCGATCATGCGGCTTGCCCCGACCGCGACCCGAGCTACCGCTGCCTGGCGACTCCAACTCTCCAAATACGCGGAGTTAAAGGACCAATACCGCCGCGAGCCCAGTCCGGACTTGAAAAAGCGGATCGACAATCTGGTCAGCAAGATTCCGGGTTACGAAATCGTCAAGTACGAGGATGCCCGAGCGAGGAATTTGGAAGTCATGCGGGAGATGATCAAAATGATCGCCCGCAAGCAGTTCGACTATTTGATCTTCGGCCAAGATGACGCGAAGCCTTTTGGCCCCCACATTCCGGAAACCGAGAGGCTCCGCAAGCTGACCGCCAATCTCTACGTCACTGGGAGCATTTACTTTTGTGAAGGTATCGATCAACTCGGAAATATCTCCCTAAGCCGGGCGTTACTGAAAAACGCCGGGTGGAGTCCGCGCTTGCGGATCGTTTACTCCGACGAGGCGCAGAAGACCAAAATCGCCAACTACGAGTCGAAGCAGATCCAAAGCGGAATCAAAGATCAGATCTTATCCAGTGGCGCCCGCATTGCGGTCGGAGATGAGGACTACGATTACACGCTCTACGTCAATGTGCCCGATCGACGCGAAGAGCCATTTGCGCAGTTTCAGCAGAGCCTGACTCAAGAGATCGATCAGGGATTCCCAGTTGCAGTTGCCGACATCAATATCGGCAAAGACGGAACTTCGGATGCAGAAC
>DATFHI010000081.1:0-7569 GCA_035248525.1 Fimbriimonadaceae bacterium
GGGGTTCGTGAGGCCGGCGAAGTCTGCGTTAGTGCGCCAGGCCCGGCCAAATCGAGCAAAAGCGTACGCCGGTTCGTCAGTCATTGGGTACGGCCCGTACCAGGTGTCTTTGCCGTTTGATCCGACCGTGCGTACGGCGGATACAACCAGGTACTTGCCCCCGGCCGCTTGGAGCATTTCTACCGGCTTTGTCTCGACCTCATGGGTTTGGTCATTGGGCGCCTTCATTGTTCCAGTTCGCACGAGGACTCCCTTGGCATCGCCCGATGCCGCGAGGTGCTTTGCAAATACCTCTGCTGGTTTTGGCGCGTTGTCCAGGCGCGAGTGCCGCAGAGCCAGATTGTTGGGCAAGGGCGTACCTGCGGGATGCTCAGCGCCGTGGTGGCAAGTCATGCAAGTCACTTCTAACCGGTTGTTGAAGTGCTTGGCATTGATGTCGCGCTGCATGAGCACCATCTTTCTGGCCACGCCTTTAACCTGGGTGTCCGCGGCGTAATCCTTGGGATCGTGGCAGTCCGTACACTCGTACTTTAGCGACGCGGACATGAACTCCATGGCGGGGATTAGATCGCTCGCCGGAACTCCTTTAAAGACCTGAATATTCTTGTAAACCTTCTCGCTGGTCGGCTCGGCCTTTGGCGGAGTCTGAGCGAAGGCAAGCAAGAACGGCGCAGTTGCAAAGCTAAGGGAAGCGATCCTTCCGGCGAGGCTGAACATGGGTCCATTATCCACCAAATGTCCTTAAGGAATTTACTCCTGAGAGAACGGATCAACGGGTATCTTCCCGGCAATGTCTACCTCGGTGAGAATCTCCAAAAGCGATGCCCGCCGAGCGCTTATTAGGCACCACTTCTCACCATTCAATTCCCAGATGGAGGTTTTCGACCGACTCCGGAGTATTCAGTTCGACCCAATCGCGCCGGCAGGCTGCAATCATGACCTGGTCCTACAATCGCGTCTGCCTGAATACCGAATCGGAGACTGGGAAAAAGTAACTTACGAAGATCGGCTTGTTTACGACGGGTGGGACAAGCAAGCCAGTCTCGTTCCCTTTTCTGGCTGGCCACTGCGAAGGTACTTCTACCACCGCAGCGAACGCGCCCGAAAATCGCTCGAAGAGCATGCCGAAGCCGCCAAAACTATTCTCGCGGAAATCGAGGAGCGCGGTCCGCTGATGCCCAAAGAATGCTTCTTCCAAGAGCACCGCGAGGAACTCAAGGGGAGTTGGTGGGGTCCGAGTTTGGCGAAGAATGTGCTCAGGTTGCTTTGGCACACGGGGCGCGTGATGACCTCAGGTCGAAAGAAGGGGCAGCATCTGTACGACCTGACCGAGAGAATTGTGCCTCAGCAGTATTTGGATGCGCCGGGGTTAACGGAAGAGGAGTCCGTTCAGGGCATTGCGCTTGAGCGGCACCGAGCTCTGGGCATGTTGCGACCGACCGCCGGATATGAAACTTGGTCCTATATCTATGCCGGACCGAGGCAGACCGCCATTCAGGCGCTTATCAATTTGGAAGAAATCGTCTCGATCGAAGTTGAAGGAATGAAGGCCCACGCCACCCCCGCTTTCCTGCACCACCTGGATGAGCCCGGTCTTGAGCCGGAGGCTCGCTTCATTGCCCCCCTCGACCAACTGGTCTGGGATCGCGGGTTGCTCCAAAAGGTCTTCGACTTCGACTACATTTGGGAAATCTACACCCCGGAGGCCAAGCGGCGCTGGGGATATTACGTATTGCCCGTGCTCTATGGCGACACTTTTGCCGGTCGTGTGGAGTTCTGGGCACGAAAAGGCACCTTGGAAATCCGACGGTGGCATTGGGAAGGAGATGCCAGGAACCCAAAATTCATGGGCGCCTTTGAACCGGCGTTAAGAAGATTTGCGAATTATGCCGGAGCCGAGCGAATCGTGGTGGACGCTTCGATCGACTCCGCAATAAAGGATCTCGCCGTCAACCTGGAACTCTGAACGCGGCCATCTTAATAACGCAAATCTGCCCCGAGCCTGCAAAAATAACTATTGTTCAGGCCAACAAAACTGTTTTATTGTTCAACAAAGCTATTTTATTGGGCAACAAAGCTATTTTATTGGGCAACAAAACAATTTTTCTGGGAAACAAATCTATTTTTCAGGCCATCAAAACAATTTTTCTGGGAAACGAAGCTATTTTGCAGGCAATCAGAACTATCTTGTTGGGCAAGAAAACAATTTCGTCGGACAAATCTACTCCAGACTCAAAGGATTCTGGAGCAGATTACAAGTACTCTGCTCAAAGGTCCAGGGAGACCAAAGCTTTAGTATTTCACGCGGACGTAGATCGCGAATTGCACGGCGGGCTCGATCATCGTGGAATTGATCGCCACATCGAAGTCCTTCGCGGCGAGCGGATTGTAATAAAACGTTCGCGGTTTGCGTGCTCTCTGGACAGTCATTCCCTGTCGGTAGTTGTATACATCTTCCGACTCCTGGGCAACATAGGAGTCGTACATCTCCACCGGATAGTAAACGCTTAATTGGCTGGGAATGACTTGGGTCGCCTGACCAACCTTGACTCCCAACAATTGCTCCTGCTCTTCGATTTTGGATTTTATGACCTTTGCGGCCTCCTCCATAACTCGCTTGCGAGCCGCGGCAATGTCCTTCACCACGTAGTCCACCTTAACCAAGTCGAAAATCTGGGCTTTTGAAGCGGCGGCGGTGATTTTGTCGAGCAAGTCGTAGTCCTTGTATCGCACGGAGACGTTCTTCTTGACTTCAAACCCGGCGACAATTTCTCTCGCCAAGTTCTCTTTGCTGGTGTCGTAACCGTAGATCCGGTTTTGGGCGACGAAGTCCACAAAGTAATCCGTTGGAGCGATTTTCAGAGCCTTAAGGCCGTTGGTGAAATTGCGAATTGCGGCGTCCATATTCCGCTGGGCTTCTTCCAGCGTCTTCCCTTCTTCGCTGATGCCGAAAACCGCAACGTACTCATCCGCTTTCACGTTCATCAGCACACTGGCATCCACGAACCTGCCTTCGCCGAAAGGCACGTTGCGCTTGGCGAGTTCGGTAGCTCTAGCCTCGTCCGCTCCGGAACGGCCGCGCTGGCCGTACGCCGCACTTCCCCCGGCAACCTGAGCTAGGCTAATCGTAGCGCATACGATGAATCCGTAAAGTGAAAGCAGTTTGAGCATATCGCCATCTCCTTGGGCCGGACATCGTCCAGCCCTGGAGGTCATGACGCGACCGAATCAAATTCGGTTACATGCTCGCTTGTTTACTGCCAGTGGACTTGTTCGTCGCCAAGGAGGCACTGCACGTAGTTGATCTGTCCGTCGTGGTACCAAAAGTGGCTCACCGCGGTTTGCGCAAGGGAGTAGAGCTTCTGCTCGCCCCAAGGCACCTGAACAGTCTTGTTGAGCGTTTCGATCGAAGCTTCGGAGATGGCGGCAGCCAAGCTCGCGCCTACTTCTTTGACCTTTGCCACGGCGGCTTCGCGCGTTTTCATCTGCTCGCCCATGTTGTTGATGACCGAGCCGTCATAGGGCGTAAACGTTCCGTGGAGCGCCTCGCGGATCCAGTTGGCAAATGCCGTTGCATCGGCGATCAATTCGTACGTTGGGCGGGTGCATCCGCCAAACGATTGGGTCCACTTCTCCTCGGGAACGGCCATGATGTCGGCGCATGTCATATGCACCACTCCGTGAAGCCAATTCACCAATTCTTGTCGGGCGTCTATGCCCTGTGTAACGGTATCCATAACTATCTCCTCCAATGGATAAGTCTGGCATGAATCACGGCTGTTCGGTAGAACAGTGGCCCAGCAACTAGGATTTAGGATCGCGTGACGCAGCCAAAGGCGCCCCAGGGTTTAGTTCAGCTGTATTCGGACGCTGGACGGATCTCCAACCGTACCGCCGGAGTTGTAGGTTCCACCACCCGCGTAAGTCTGCCGCACATAACCAAAGAACAGCCACGGTTGAGCCTGGCCCGGAACCTTGGCGAGTACAAGCACGCCCATGCTCCGATACTTCGGCAGGTCCAGGTCGTTTTTGGTGATGATCCACTCGCCCGTGTCCAGCGCAGTTTTCAGGATGGTTGTCCCAGGGACTTTAGCCTTGACTGCGGCGGCAACTTTTGCCTCTAGCGCAGCATTCTTTTTGCCGGCCGGAAACTTCCATCTGGATGCGTTGCCGGTCATTTGGCTCTTCAGCTCCGCAACCTTATCTTCCAGCGGTTTCAGAGCATCTGCGGGCATCGCTTTCCCTTCTTCGGCGTACATGGGTGCAACTGCCTTGCGAATCCCGGCCATGTAGTCCTTGGTGATGAATAGGTCGCGGGCAAGGGGCCAATCCACCCAGCCGTTTTGCTTCACTCCGGCGATCGCCTTGTCGATGTCCTCGATCTTGTAGCCCAGCCAATCTGCTACCCGTTTCGGAGCGGCATTCTTAAAGTCGGACATCAGCTTCGCGTACTCCGGCTCGGCTTCGGCCAGCTTCGCCTTGATGTCGGCCAGCGCCTCGTCGCCGGTGTGCTGCAGCTTGTTGTTGTCGTTACTCCATTCGCGAGTGCCTGACTTCCACGCCGGATATTTTTGGAGAGCGTATTCGACGATTAGCTTTGCCCGCCGCGACCAGAGCACCACATCTTGCCACTCGTCGTCGGGAACGGGCAGTTTGAATGTGGAAACCGGTCCATAAAGCGTGCCTACAATCGAGTTCAATTGATCTTCCGACATGTCGACCATGGGAGGGTCGTTAAAAGCGCCGGCGAGGGGAATCTTGTCGGCTCCGCTCAGGATCGCGGCGTCCATCCACATCAGCGTCATCGCCGAGTGAAGTCCCGCGGCGGACCCTTCAATCGCTCCGGTGGGGGTAAAGGAAAGGCTTGCGTTTGGACCAAAGCCGTATCCGTAGTAGCGGGTTGCAGGAAAAGTGCCCGGCTTAAGGGAGATGTCCACACGACCGATTTCCGGGTCGCGTCGCTCCGCTCGCTGGTACGATTCGTGAGCGGCGGCCAATGCTGTCGCGGCTTCCGAATACTTCTTTTGGTTGAAGAGCGAGTCTCCCTCTTCTGCCTTCTTTTGGAACGCCTTGATGTCCTCGATCGCTCGTGGATTTTGGGCGAACGCAGTGAAAGCGCCGCAAAGGAGGAAAACAAAAACAACCGCGAAAACACGCCTTGAGCCAGTAAACATAAAACTCTCCTCACTCCCGAACTTGAACTCAAGTTCCAAGGTTTCAATTCAATATCTTACACGGTTAATGACTCTCACCTTCCTTTTTTCGAGGTCGGGAGTTAGGAAGTAAAGTAACTGGAATGGTTCGCGAATGGCCCGAGGTGGCGGAATGAGAAAGGTAGCGTGTGGGGTGGCGCTATTGCTACTAGTGTCCCCGGGATGCTCAAGCAAACCGTCGCTAAACGTTGCCGGCAAGTGGAAGACCGAGTGGCAGGGAGACAATTTCGGCACTGGAATCCTAACGCTGAGGCCAGATGGGACCTTTGAAGAGGACATTCGAAGTGGAATTAAGTCTCGCAACTTCTTCATGCACTCGGTCGGCAAAGGAAAGTACCGTCTCGAAAGCTCGAAACTGATCCTTGTTAATGAGGGCACTGACGTGGAGTTTCTGAATGCCGATGGGAGTGTTAAGAGGAAAAGTTCTCAGGACAAAACTACCACCCACTCATTCCCGGTCATCCGCCACTCATCCGGAGAATTAGTGTTAGGGGAAGACCCGGGTGTTCCGACCGGACAATCGGAAACCATTTATCGACGAATCGGCCAATGATTCATAAACATCACAAAAAGAACCCGTGTTTTGCCTCGCAGACGTGGAACTCGGGAGTCACTTAAATAGGTCGCGATGATCCAATTCGACGCAGTTTTACTCCGTCCCGCAGGTCCAGAAAAGTCTCAAGGGTGGATGTTTCTTACCCTGCCTGAAAAGGCGAGCAAAGCGATGCCCTCACGCGGTCTGGTGTCGGTGCGGGGCCAATTCAACGGTAAGGAGTTTGCCGCGACTCTCAGTCCTGATGGAGAGGGTGGGCATTGGTTCAAGGTCCCCACAGAACTGAGCAAAAACTACGATGCCGGGCAGACCGTGCATTTGGAAATCGAACCGTCGGAGGTCGAGCCTGAGCCGGAAGTGCCACAAGACCTGCGCGAAGCGCTTGGAGCCGCCCCTCAACTCGCCCAAGCCGCCTGGGCGGACATTACTCCAACAGCTCGGCGCGATTGGATTCACTGGATGACGTCTGGCAAGAAGGCAGAGACCCGGGTGAAACGAATTACCGCCGCCATGGACATGTTGTCAAAGGGAAAACGCCGTCCCTGTTGCTTTGACCGATCGGGGCAGTACAGCAACAGCCTCAGTTGCCCGGTGGCCGACGGCCAAAAATAACAGAAGTTACCGATTCCTCCTCGTTTGGGAATATATGCTAACCGGGAAGTAGCTTTGAATGCCGCTCAGTTAGATTTGGCTACCAACTTGTTGGCAAGCTTCTTGGTGGCAAAATCCCTCATTGCCGCCGCCTGCTCTCGTGAGAAATGTCCTTCCACTTTCTGCGTGGCCGGGTGCGTATAGCTGACTTCGGGATAGTAGGACATCCAGTTGTAGACGTCAGGGTTGATCTTCCATGTGTAAGACTCACCCTCCGTCCCCTCAAATTCCAAATCCCACCCGAACTTGGACTTAAACGCCCCATAGCCCAGGGTCTGGAGTACAAATGGACCCGGATCCGCGGGAGTGTCGGCGAAGCCATCGCCATCAAAAATGCGAATTGCTTCGTCCTTGGATTTGCCGCTCTTCATCGCGTCTTCCAGCATGGCCTTCATACGCGCTGGGGAATCTGCCGACACGTTCGCAAAGGTATGCGGAAGACCAAAATAGTGGCCCATTTCATGAATCAGCAGGGGAGCGGCGACCCCGCTCGCCGTTATCATGCCGTTGGCGTTTAAACCCATGTTTTGGGTTCCGGCAAACCACCTTCCCCGCTGCCCGTCCCAGTTCCAAGATGAACCATCTTGGAGGAGAAAGACGATTCGGTCAGGAAATTCTTCGACCAGCTTGAGCTTTTCGGCAGTAAATGCGGGATCGAATTTACGCGGTAGCTTGGACCGGTCCGTCAGGGCCGACTCGGGCAAAGCAAATTCAGGATCGTCGAGGTCCGAGGAAAAATTGCGGTTGAGAGCGGTACGATTTCGAACCTTGAAGTCGGTCCTTGGATCAAATTCCAATTTGATCCCTGCGCATGCGTATGCTTTGTTCATCTCCCGAACAATTGAAGCAATCTCGGCCGCTGACTCTGTCTTCCCGGTCCTTCCGAAGTTGTTCGTGTGCCGGTGCCC
Organism: Fimbriimonadaceae bacterium; assembly: GCA_035248525.1. GTDB lineage: Bacteria > Armatimonadota > Fimbriimonadia > Fimbriimonadales > Fimbriimonadaceae > 55-13. Next base: position 7,326 of record DATFHI010000081.1, read on the forward strand.
GCCGTTGTCGTCTGCAGCGGCGATGAACATTGCTCGTACCCGGATTATCTTCTCATTTGGGAAGTACAGAAGTTGTTTTGGCGGGGCCGAGAAGGCGCCCTGGAGGGTTAGTCCGAGCAGAATAGTGGCGGTCAACATTGGCGGCGATTATGGCACCGACGGGTGAGCGGTCGTTTGGTTTTGGTCAGGTGCGATTTCTCACTGAATCCGACCCACCAATCCCGACATCTGGAAAGCGCGAAGC
>DATFHI010000082.1:0-7676 GCA_035248525.1 Fimbriimonadaceae bacterium
CCTGGGTGTAACGGATGGTCACGCGACCGTTGTCATCGATATCATCTTCCGTCAGGGCGACGATCTCTCCGACACGAAGTCCGTAGCTGGCGAGGATGAGGAATGCGCGAAGGCACGGGTGCTTGCATTCCTGGATGAGCAACTGCATTATTTCCCAGCTCAGGGGGACGCGGCGCCTCCGTCGCTTGTGGCGAACCTTGAGATCCGTGGTCGGATTCTCAGTCATGCCCGTCTTCTTATGGTTGTCCCAGGCATGCGTTAGGACAGTCTTCACGAAGCACTGGAGGTTGTACGCGCTCCGCTCAGACCACCTCTCTTGGAAGGCGTCGACGAAGGAGTCGATGTGCTCCTTCTCGATCTTGGTGATCGGCATCGCCCCCAGTGAGGGCCACGACGCTGCGTACTCGGCGAAGAACTCGGTGTCTTCGATGTTCTTGAGAAAGCCTTCGTACTTGATCCTCGACTTCCTCTTGAGAGTGCGTCCCTTGATGAACTTCCTCACGTAATCAGCCATCGTCAGGGCTAACTCGGTGGGGGCCAGCGGCGGCACCTGATCGAAGTGCTCGGGCGCACCGATGGTGCGCGGATAGTTGTTGAGGATTCCCGTCAGCGCGATCACTGCGGGAAGCCTTTGTTCATGTCGATACTTGTTTAGCATTGCTCTGGCTTCTGCCTCCTGTTGAGTGGTGCCAGACCCATAGCACTGCTTGCCGTCTGCGGCATACACGTAGCCTTCGAAGTAGCGCCTTTCGGTGCCGTCCCTCAGGACCCGTGTTCTTTCTTTGAAAGAACCAGTGCCACGGTCTCGTGGCCTGGTCTTCGTCATATTGCTTCGATTCAAAATCGGCGTGTGCCTCCTCGAGAATTTCTCGAAGAAGGCATGGGCGGGGAGCGGTGCACCCCCGCGACTCCCCTGCAACAGCTCAGCTCAGGCGATGCTGAATCAGCTATGCTCAGGTTCGAGGGGAGATATAAACCAGGTATCCGAGGCTAATCCCACCCTCTCCGCCAGATCTCAAAATTAGATTTCATTTATAATGAAATTCTAATGCGACTCCGCGCCAGAGTTGTCAAAAGCCTTCCGGATCACGATGGACCCGAGGCGGATCTGAAGTTAATCGAGCCCAATGGTGACGCGTACCTTTTGCGCTGCCGTTGCCGGATGGACGGATCCGTGGAGATCGGAAGGGTAGGGCTGGGCGACGAATTGAACTATCTCAACCGGCGTTATGGAATTGGGGAAGTCTGCAGCGTCTGCCGAGAGGCAATTATGCTGTACAGAAACTAGCGGAGATCCGCGATCCCTTCGGCGAGATCATCGAACTCCACTCCCAGTTGGGCCAAAGAGTCGTTTACGGTTTGAATTTGAGCCGTCCAATCTGTTCCGTCGGTCATCGCCGTTACCGCCTGTCGAATTGCCGCAATCTCCTGGGCCATTCCCGAGGCGGAAATGACTATCTTTTGGAAAGCCGTTCGCTCGCTTCCGGAAAAGCGGGAGGACAGTGAAGAAAGGGACTGAACCGCAGCGCCGAAATCCTGATTGATGTTGGCCAAATTGGCGCTCGAAATCGATAGCGCGTTTCGCACAGCAGGCCAATTTTCTTGAGCGGTTTGAAAGCCCGCCGCATCGGAACGCACTCGATCCAGAGCTTCGGCCAAGGTGCCAAATGCATTCTCGCAATCGGCAATGGCATCTTGAACTTCCGAATCCTTTGTCGTCGCGGCACTGGATTTCCCATCCCCAACGTCTGGCTCGGATTCACGCTTCGGTCCCGGGCTCAGTCGAGCTTGATCGGCGATCTTTCCCTGGGCAAGGGCTAATGCCAGGGCCGCGTTTGTCTCATCGGCCTTCACATATGCGCTGCGGTTCTTTGACAGTCGGACTTGCAGCCACCGCTTGTCATCAGTTGGGGAGACGTAGAGGGCGGTACCCCGCGGTACTCGGTAGTACTCGGGGGCGCTGTCGCGGGGACTCCGGTAAAGGTGCGCAGTCTTGGTGGAGTACACCTTCGTTCCTTTCTTCTTGGATGCATCATCAAAAGGAACCTGAACGGAGATAGGAATTACGGGAGCGGGCTGCGCTTCAGATGAAACTAGCCCGATTTCGATACGGTCAGGAGTGGGTGCAGATGGCACTACCGCGACTTGGCTGTGCCGAGCGCAGCCGAGCGTCAATGCTATAACCGAAGCGCCGAACAGTAGTCGCTTCATGTCCATTTCATTTTAACAAACGAATCGGCGAGTTGGACGAGCTTTTTTAGGTGGAGAAATTTACTCGGCGAACACCACGAACCCCCAATGCTCGGGTTGATGCATGTCGATTACTCCTTGAGGTGACCAAACCCAGTTGTCCTCGGGCAGTCCGGGCCGCTTTCGATAACGTCCATCGACTATGTCCAGATGCCATTGCACACGGGAAAAATTTACGCGCCAAACGTCGCCCGGACTTGGCGGAGTGGGCATCCCTCCGTTCGCGAAACATTCCCAAGGGAAGGCGATCTCCACACTCCATCCTTGGTCGATATCCGAAGGGTCGTTCAAGGTTCCCCGCAGTTCAACTGCAGTCTTGGCATAGGTTTCCCAGGAATTATCTGCCGAACCGCCATCCCGATATGCCCTTGGCAAGTAGAGGTCCCACGTGGTGTTGAGAGCATTGATCTCGAATTCGAAGTACCGTGCGGCATCCCCGTCAGGATCGATAAAGACCTCGAAATCGTTGTCCTGAAAAATAACTGAATCGTGTTCGGTAAGAGTTGCCCAGAGATGCGGCTCTTTCAATTCCGCACCGACATAAAAGAACTTGTCATCCCAAAGCATTTTTGCTCGGGTCTTAAATCGGGGATCTGGCTTCAAATCGCCTTCGATGTCCACGAAATCCGAAGTCCAGTCCGCAATGTTCCACACCACTTTTTCCAAATTCCCATCGATTTCTGGCTCACTGTGGGTGTAGCGGCACGTATAGGAAAGCGGCATGGTGGCAGATTTTGCCAGATTGCGATCAATTTGTTGTCAAACTCTGTCTTCCCATTACAGAATGAAATTTAAAGCCATGATTCCCACCCAATCCCGATCCCGCGCATTCACGCTGATCGAACTTCTCGTCGTGATTGCGATTATCGCGATTCTGGCGGCCATCTTATTCCCGGTTTTCTCACAAGCAAAGGAAGCCGCCAAGAAGTCAGCTTGCCTTTCGAATACCAAGCAAATTGGTCTTGGTCTCTACCTTTACGTAAACGACTATGACGACTCGCTGCCCATGGCGAACTATCCTGCGCCACCCGTTTATGTTGGCCCGCCCTGGACCGTCTTCGCATTCCATTCGGGCGCCGGCGTGTCTGAGCTCGCATGGGCAGACTTGGTTCAGCCGTATACGAAGAACTTGGACATCTTCAAGTGTCCGAGCGATTCGAGCGGACAGCCGATCGTCAGTGGCAATCCTATTCCGGGCAAACCGCTTTCTTATGCGCTGAACTATTACTTTTTCCGGCAGCCAGGCGGGGTTGCTCGCTTTGCGTTGACCGGTGGAAGCTTGTCAGAGCTCACGGCTCCCGCAAGCAAAATCTTTATCGCGGAATCGGCATCGAAGGCGAACAGAGAAATCGTCCGACCAGATAGATTTGATGGCTTCGAGCGGCATGCCAAGGGATCGAATTACGTGCATGCCGACACTCACGCGAGATTCCATCCGATGCCGCAATGGTGGAAGACGGTTCCCTCAGCCACGTGGGGCAACCCGGATATCGCTCAGAACCAGCCGTGCCCACAATGGTTCCCGTGGGTGGATTCAACCGAAGAGAAGTGGTAGGTTAGAGCCATTCAACCTTCAAGCCCGGCATGATCCTTGCACCATTGCCGGGCTTTTTTCCGTCTCGACTTCGCGCCATTCCAAAGAATCCCAGCCCGGTAACTCGTGCCTTGACGTTGACCTTTTTAGGTTGAGCCGTGGGATGGAATTTAGCCTCGATGGCTTTACGGGCCGAAGTGATTTCTTTTAGCTTCGTGCTGTCGGCGCAAAGCTTCGGATCGGGCACTTCCACGACGGAGCGATGCCCTTTACCGTCTTCGATCACCAGATAGTAGTCGCCATCGGATCGGAGCACAACCTCGGTAACATTGGCGGAAACTTGCCAATTGGTGGTTTCAAATGGCGCTACCCGCTTGAATTGGTATGCCTCGGTGGAGATGTCACCGGCCAGGTCATCTGGGCGAACGGCTTTGAGCATCGCCTCAATGGTCGTGGGCTTAGGGGATAGGGAAATGCTGGCCGACTGCTTGTCCGCAGCATGCTTAATCGCGACCCTGGAAGCCTTCTTGAATGCGTCATTTGGTTGAGGCGTCGGGGACATCGAAATGGCCCGATCGATTGGATCCGGAAGACGATGGGACTCGGACTTTCCACAATCGACGGTTGACACCACGACTCCAGAAACTCCGGCAACTGCTAACGCGGCCACCAACCAATTCTTCATTGCGTGATACTACCCGTGCCTATTTCGGCAAATTCAGCTAAACAATTCTCTACGCTGGCGGTCCTGACGATCCACCATGCCGCCGCGTCGCTGAACCCCTCATCCGACAATTGCACGACCGCCATCGCTTCTGGAACAGGTAATTCGAAAAGTCGGGGAGGGCGCATCGTTCTGATGGCGTTGCGAACCTCGAGAACCAGGAGTTCCAAAGCCAGACCAGACGGAATCTCATCAGAAATTCCGCCTGGTCTGGTGACAAGTTCCTCGCGTGGCACGAGTACTAACTTACAACAGAATCGTTAGGCTCGAGCGAAGTAGTAATACTTCTTGCCGTTTTTGTATGTGGTCTTCCGCACGAACTTGTGTCCGTCGCGATAGAAGTACGGCTTGCTGAAGTAAGCGGCCCGAGTTCGTTGCAGCTTGCTTTGGCTCTTTCGGTCCTGCTCATAACGGTAGGCCGAATACAGAGCGCCCGCGGCGCCCGCGAAGGTAAGGGTCCGATCATGCTTGAGCAACCCAATAATGCCGAGGCCACCTGCTACATACGCGATGTTGCGCCATTCGTTCTTCTTGTCCTGGCGACGCTTGATAAGGTCGTTCAGGCTTTGGGCATGACTGACGCTTGGCGCGGCCGCTCCGAGGGCGATTGCGCCGATAGCTAGAATTGGCCCTAAGTGCTTAAGGATGTTTTTCATTTGCTACTCCCTCCTGTATTGACTCCTAAAAACGAGCTTTAGCACACCGATGTTCCGGCCGCCCCAGGACCTGCCGAAGCTGGGCCAGACCCAACTTGCATAACGTTACGGGCCGTACAATAACCTTGAAATGGCCTTCGCAACGATTTCCGATGCATTGGATGACCTGAAAAAGGGGAGGATGATAATTGTCGTCGACGACCCCGACCGGGAGAACGAAGGTGATCTCGTGTGTGCCGCTGAGAATTGCACCCCAGAGATCATGAATTTCATGATCACCCACGGTCGGGGCGTGCCCTTTATTCCCACTACTGCTGAGCGGCTTGCTGAGCTTGGAATCCCGATGATGACGAAGCAGAATACTGCCCGTCACGGAACGGCAATGGCAGAGATGGTAGATGCGCTTCATGGCACCACTACCGGAGTTTCTGCCTTCGACCGCGCAAAGACGGTTGAAGTATTCGTCGATCCCGTCGCAACGCCCGAGGACCTCGGCCGGCCCGGACACATCATCCCACTGCGGGCGGAGAAGGGTGGCGTCTTGAAGCGTGCAGGCCACACCGAAGCGATCGTGGACCTTTGCATTTTGGCGGGTTTCAAGCCAGTTGGAGTTGGGTGCGAAATCCTTAAAGACGACGGAACAATGATGCGGCTGGACGGCTTGCTTCCATTTGCCGAAGCCCACGGGCTCAAGATTGTCACCATCGCCGATCTGATCGCCTATCGACGCAAGAACGAGAAGTTGGTGAACCGCGTCGCCGGACCGATCAATTTCCCCACCAAATTCGGGCACTTTCAACTTTACGCATACGAAACCACCGTCGAGCCGCATCCTTATATAGCGATCGTTAAAGGTGATATTTGTACAGAAGAGCCAGTCCTTATCCGAATCCACTCCTCATGTTTGACTGGAGACTTGCTTGGTTCATTGCGTTGCGATTGTGGGGACCAATTACAAATGGCTTTGGAAATGATCGAAGCTGAGGGTCGCGGCGCAGTCCTCTACATCGCACAGGAAGGTCGCGGAATTGGGCTCCTGAATAAGCTCAAAGCGTACGAGCTCCAGGACGAAGGAATGGATACGGTTGAAGCGAACGTTGCGCTCGGGTTTAAGGCCGATCTTCGAGACTACGGTCTGGGAGCGCAAGTTCTTGCCGATCTCGGTTTACGCAAGCTCCGATTAATGACCAACAACCCAAAGAAAGTGAGCGGACTCCAAGGATATGGGCTGGAAATCGTGGAGCATGTGCCCCTGATTGCCACTCCCGATCCGGCCCGTTCCAAGTACTTGGGTACGAAGCGAGACAAGCTTGGGCACATGCTGCCGGAGTAACTTCGCTACTTCTTCTTTTTCCGAAGCGCGACGTGCACCGCGTCGTCGATCCATTCGCCAAGGTCGGGACCATTGAAAATGTGGGCTGGCACTTCCCGATAAGGCATCGCCTGTGGTTCGGGACCTTGTATCAGCCACTGAACCGCCCTTGAATCGTCGTATTTGGGCAAGTTGTGTTCGTCGACCTTGAAATAAAGCCGATCGTCGTCGATGACGGCGAAGAAGACGCCATCGCAATAGATCCCAACCCCACCAAACATCTTCCGACTGGTTATCGGTCGGGCGGCGGAGAGCTTGTCGAGAAAATCTTTTACGGCGGCTTCGGTTACGGGCATTTCTTTCTCCATTTACTGGAGCCGTTACAGCTCCATCATAGTTCCGATCCCTTCATCGGTGAAAATCTCAATCAGAAGGGCATTTGGCAATCCACCGTTGATCAGGTGCACGCGATCCACTCCGTGCTCTAAAGCGTAGGCGGCTGCTTGGAGTTTGGGGATCATTCCGCGATCCGCCTTACCGGATGCCACCATTTGTAGGGCCGTTTCCGCTGCAAGCTTGGAAATTCGGGAGTCTGGATTGTCTTTGTTTTCGAGAACTCCATTCGTATCGGTCATCAGGATCAGCTTTGATGCGTCGCTTGCAACCGCGATGGCCGCCGCCGCCGAGTCAGCATTGATATTCAGTGCCGCTCCGGCATCGTCGTTCGCCACCGAACACACGACAGGAATAACTCCGGCTTCTAATGAGCTTTTCAGGATGGATGGGTCGACCCTGGAGATGTTTCCCACGCGCCCCAGTTCGAGTGAGATCGCGGCGCCGGTGAGGAGGTGAGCGTCCCGTCCTGAGAGCCCAACTGCTTTGCCGCCGGCCTTCGCAATTTCCGAGACAAGCGCTTTGTTAGCCTTGCCGGCAAGGGCCATTTCGACCACTTCCATAGTCTCGTCGTCGGTTACTCGTAAGCCGTTCACGGACTTCTTTTCAAGGCCCAAGCGGTCCGTCCATCGATCGATTTCTGGCCCTCCGCCGTGGACCAAAACTGTCCGAATACCCACAAGCTGCAGTAAGAGGATGTTGCGGATCACCCCTTCTACGAGCGACGGATCGTGCATCGCCGACCCGCCGTACTTCACCACGAAGGTCTGGCCGCGAAAAGCCTGGATATAAGGCAACGCTTGATTC
>DATFHI010000083.1:0-4576 GCA_035248525.1 Fimbriimonadaceae bacterium
CGAAGAAGTAAGGAGTTATTTGACCCATGCCAAATAGATCGACTACGGAATTGCGAAAAGCGCGGCACGTCCGCCTTCGCAAACGAATTCAGGGAACGACTGTCCGGCCCCGGCTGGCGGTGTTCCGAAGTCTTCAGCACATTTACGCCCAGATCATCGACGACTCGACGGGAACGACTCTGGCCTCGGCGAGCAGCCAGGAGAAGGAGCTCAAGGCGAGCGGCAATGCCGAAGGCGCCAAAAAGGTTGGGCTCAAGTTGGCGGAGCGAGCAAAGGAAAAGGGCATCCAGGCCGTGATCTTCGATCGCGGCGGATTCCGATATCATGGCCGAGTTGCCAACTTGGCCGAGGGCGCCCGCGAGGGAGGCTTGGAGTTTTAAACCGATGAGAATGATGAATCGCTTAAGCGGCAAGCGAGAAAGCCGCAACACCGAAGGACCCCAGCTCGACGTTCGAGTTGTGCGGACCAACAAGGTGTTCAAAACCCACAAGGGAGGCAAGACCGCAAGTTGGTCGATTCTCGTCGTCGTGGGAGACAACAAGGGCCAGGTCGGAGTCGGCCTCGGAAAGGCGCGGGGTATTCCGGATGCCATCCGAAAGGCGGAGGAAGCCGCCCGAAAGAGCATGTTCGCCGTTCCCATGATTGGCAGCACGATTCCGCACGAGATTCGGGCAACCGCAGGTACGGCTCAAGTTATGCTGAAGCCAGCGGCGGCTGGTACGGGCGTAAAAGCGGGTGGCGCAGTCCGAGCTTGCTTGGAAGCAGCCGGTATTCACGATGTGCTGGCAAAGTCCCTCGGTTCTCGCAATGCGATCAACATGGCCTATGCCACGATCCAAGCATTCAAGGAGTTGAGCATTCCGGAGAATGCTGCCGAGAAGCGTGGACTTGAAGTCAAGGAACTCGTTCCCTGGCTAGAGAAAGCGCGTAAGGAGGAAGCGGACAATGCTTCGTATTAAGCTGGTGAAGAGCCCGATCGGCAACGTGCCGCGCAATCGCGCGACCGTCGCCGCCCTGGGGCTCCGAAAGATGAACCAGACCGTGGAGCATGCCGATTCCCCGATGATTCGAGGCATGGTGCACAAGGTCAAGCACATGGTCACCGTCGAAGAAGTCGACGGCGAACCGAAGAGCAATTTGGCGAATCGACGCAAAGGCGCTGCCGTTCCTGCTCCCAGCAAGCCGGTGAAGGCGGCGAAGGCTAAAGCAGAGAAGCCGAAGGCGGAAAAGCCGTCAGAGGAAGTTGTCGCCCAGGCCAAGCCCAAGCGGACAACCAAGAAGGCGAAAGCCGAAGAGGAAAAGTAAGTGGGACTACACGATATCCAACCCCCCAAGGGCAGCTCGTTTAAGAAGCGCCGCATTGGCCGAGGCATTGGCAGCGGCATGGGCAAAACCGCGACGAGAGGCACCAAGGGTCAAAAGGCAAGACGACAAATCCACCCGAATTTTGAAGGTGGCCAGTCGCCTATCTTCCGGCGACTCCCGGTCAAGAAGGGCTTCCGCAATATCAACCACAAGGAGTTCGCGATCGTTAATCTCGACGATCTAGAAAGATTGTTCAAGGCTGGTGACGAAGTCACACCCGAGTCTCTTGCTGCAACTGGAATTATCAGTTTGGGCAAAGACGGCGTGAAGATTTTGGCTTATGGCACCCTCAACAAAAAGTTGACGGTCAAGGCGCATAAGTTCAGCAAAGCGGCGGCAGAGGCGATTACCGGCAAGGGCGGGGAGGCAGTGACCCTGTGAGTTCGGTAGCGATCGGCGGTGGAGGAAGCGATCGAAATTTGAAGATGTCGCTGGTCGACACCCTTCGCCTTGCCTGGGCAGACGAAGACCTTCGGTCGCGCATCTTATTCGTTCTCTTCATGTTCGCGGTATTCGCGCTCGGCGTGCATATCGCGGTTCCGATTCCGGGCATCGACTCTTCGACACTCGTTGAAAAGCTCAAAGGCGTGCCTGCCATCGACTACCTCAATATGTTCGGTGGCGGTGCGCTGCGTAAGGTTTCGATCTTTTCGCTTGGCCTCAACCCTTACATCACCTCGTCGATCATCATGCAAGTTCTGACCAACGCGTTTCCGACGTGGAAGCAAGAACTGCAGGAAGGTGGCGAGTATGCGCGAAAGCAGCAGAATCGACGGACTCGATTTCTCACCCTTTTCCTTTGCATCTTTCAGGGTTGGGGGCTTTTGAGGATCATTCAATCGGCTCTGCCTACCAATTCGACTTGGGTTACCCACCTGGTAATCATCACCTTCTGGACCGCAGGAGCGATGTTCATGCTTTGGATGGGCGAGCAGATCAGCGAAAAGGGAATCGGCAACGGAACCTCTCTCATGATCTTCGCCGGCATCATTCTGTCGTTGCCAACAACTGGCGAGCGGCTGGTGCAAGGTTTCCAAGATGGCGCGATCCAGTGGTATAGCTTGGTTCTCGTCCTGGTCATCTTCGTTGTGGTGACTTGGTTGATCGTGTACTTTACAACCGCTCAGCGCCGAATCCCGGTCCAGCACATGCGCCGGATGGTTGGCACCAAGATGATGGGTGGCCAAACCAGCTACCTGCCCTTCCCGGTCAACTCGGTCGGCGTTATTCCGATAATCTTTGCGGTAGCCCTCTTGGGCATCCCAGGGCAAGTATCGTTGATGCTTGGTGGTGAGGCAACTCCGTTGGGCTCGTTCATGTACAACGTCGGTCGGTATCTCACCCCGGCATTGACATTCCCCGAAGGTGTCATTGGCATAGTGCTGTACACCGCGTTGATTTTCTTCTTCAGCTACTTCTGGACCGCGATTCAGTACAACGTCGAGGATATCAGCAATAACCTGAAGCGAGGAAACTCTTATATTCCAGGGGTTCGGCCGGGCAAGCAGACCAAAGAGTTCTTGGACGGGGTGATTTCACGAATCACGGTTGTTGGCGCGCTCTTTATCGCATTCGTTGCGATTATCCAGTATCTCTCCCCGAGTCTGACTGGCGTTCCCGGCCAGTACGTCAGCGTTATCGGCGGCACATCGCTTCTGATTCTCGTTAGCGTAGCGCTGGAGACCATGCGTCAAATTGAGGCGAATATCCTCATGAAGCAATACGGCCAATAACAAGGTCAGTGGCTTGTAGATTGCTACTACAAGCCACAATTCAACTCATGCGACTCATTCTCATCGGTCCCCCCGGGGTAGGCAAGGGAACTCAAGCGGCTCTTTTAGAGGAACGGCTCGGTATCAAGCCGCTCTCTTCTGGAGTCATTTTCCGGGCAGAGATCGAAGCCGAAACCGATTTGGGTCGCTTAGCTAACAGCTACATCAAGCGCGGGGACCTCGTTCCCAATGGCGTGACCATCGAAATGATGGGGAAGCGCATTCGCTCGGAGGAAGTCCGGAAGCATGGATTCGTTCTCGACGGCTTCCCTCGCACCATTCGTCAGGCGGAAGCTCTGGACGAAATGCTCGACGAACTTGAAATGCCGCTCGATCGGGTGATTTCTATCGAAGTCGACGACGAAGTGATCCTGCAGCGTTTGGCAGGTCGCATGGGCTGCACCAAGTGCGGCGAGATTTACCACAGCGTAACCAAACCCCCCAAGCGAGAAGGAATCTGCGACAAGTGCAACAGCCCCCTGTTTGTGCGCAGTGACGACAAGCCGGAAACAATTCGGGAACGACTAAGAGTGTTTAAAGAAAACACGGCTCCGGTGCGCGACTATTACCGTGCCAAGGGCTTATTAAAAGTGGTTGACGGCAAACTCGATCCGGAGGATGCTTACCGCGAAGTTGTAGACGGAGTTCCTGTTTGATCCATCTTAAATCTAGCGCGGAAATTGAGAAAATGCGGGCGGCCGGAAAAGTCGTCGCTCGGACCATCCGCCAGGTTTACGAAGCGATCGTCCCGGGAAAAACGACCACCCGAATCCTCGACGAACTCGCCGGTAAGTTGATTGCCGAATCAGGGGGGATCCCCTCCTTCTTGAACTATCGCGGCTACAGCGCCAACACCTGTCTATCCGTAAACGACGTGGTGATCCACGGAATGCCGAACGATATTCCGATCGTGGACGGGGACATCATCGACATCGACATCGGAGTTTGCCTGGATGGTTGGCATGCGGACAGCGCCTGGACCTTTCCCATCGGAACCATTTCCCCGGAAGCCCAAAGGTTGCTCAACGTTTCCAAAGAGTGTCTCTTCCAAGGGATCCGGCAAGCTAAGCTTGGGAATCGCATTGGGGATATCGCCTCCACGATCCAAAAGTACGCGGAGTCGAACGGATATGGGGTGGTGAAAGAGTTGGTTGGCCATGGAATCGGCCGCAAACTGCATGAGGAGCCCTCAAACGTTCCCAATTACGGAAAGGCCGGGAAGGGAGAGGTTCTTCGCGAGGGATGCACGATCTGCATCGAGCCGATGATAAATCAAGGAACGGCTCGAATCCTAACCATGCCGGACAATTGGACCATCAAAACGGCCGACGGCAAGCTGAGTGCGCACTTCGAGCACACCATTGCGATTACCAAAGATGGACCGGACATTCTGACCGTCGAATAACTGCGGCTATGCAGGAAACCAGAATCCCACTGG
>DATFHI010000084.1:0-3126 GCA_035248525.1 Fimbriimonadaceae bacterium
CACCCTTGGCATCGATGCCTGGGGCGTCGACCACGGATTCGTGGACTTCGATGGCAACCTTCTAGCCAATCCCGTTTGCTATCGGGACCTCTCCCACGCCGCGGCTTTCGAAGAGTTGGCCCCCTTTCGCCGGGAGCTTTACAGCCTAACCGGCATCCAGCACCAGCCATTCAACACGATTTGCCAGCTTTATGCCAGGCACAAGGAGGATTTCGTCCTTCCATCCCGGGCCCGATTTCTTCTCCTTCCGGACCTGATAGGTTATTTGCTCACGGGCGAATTCCACCACGAATTGACCGAAGCATCCACCACCCAGCTCATGGGCTTGGACTGTCAGTGGTCCCCCCGAGCATTTCAAATCGCGGGATGGCCTGTTCCCGAGTGCCAACCTTCAAAAGCCGGCACCCTAGGTGGAATCGTGGTGCCCGGAGTACGTCTGGCCCACGTGGGCAGCCACGACACAGCGTCGGCGTTAGCGGGATTTGGGATACAAAGCGAAGACGCAATGTATGTCAATGTGGGAACCTGGTCCCTGGCAATGTTCCGACATGATCACCCCATCGCGACTCCTGAAGCAGAGGATGCCAATTTCACGAATGAGCTAACGGTGGACGGCAAAATCCGCTTTCTCAAGAATATTCCCGGCTTTTACGTGCTGAACCGACTCCATTCCGAACTGCAAATAGAAGCTTCGATGGCAGATTGGCTCGCATCCGGCGAATCCACCGGTGATGCCCTAGATTTGTTCGAACCAGAATTCTTCAACCCCTCGTCGATGGTTGCCGCTTGCGCTGCTCAGTTGGGAAGAAATCCGAAATCCAACGCTGAATGGGCGGGAATTGGGTTGGATTCCATTGCGCAGGCAATCGCCAGTCAGCCACGAGCTGCCGCAAATTTGGGAGTACATCCGGTCACAACCATCCGAATCGGTGGAGGAGGATCGCAGAGCGAGCGTCTGTGCCAAGCTGTTGCCGACAGGTCAGGTTTAAGAGTTCAAGCGGGTCCAGTTGAAGCGACGGTCCTTGGGAATTTGGCAACCCAAATGTTGGCCTCCGGGCAAATCGAGTCGCAGGCGGAAATGGAGATCATCGTCCAACGTAGTGCTCAGGCTAAGGAGTATTTGCCGGCATGAAAGTGCGACTCATGCTGACGTGCCTTTGTGACGCCTTCTACGGCGAAGTTGGAATTGCGGCGGTCCGCTTGCTTGAGGCCACAGGGTGCGAAGTGGAATTCGATGACCGCCAAACGTGCTGCGGCCAACCCCCTTTTAATGCGGGTGACTGGAATGCTTCTCGGAGCGTCGCCGAGCATGCTCTTGCAGTGTTGGGTCCGGCTGAAGCGCCAATCGTAACTCCAAGCGGCTCTTGCGCCGCGATGATCCGCGAAGGTTATCGAATGCTCTGGCCAGACAGAAATTTGCCAGCGTGCTACGAAGTCGGGGAGTTTTTAGTCGACAAGCTGCAGATCGAGGGATTCAAGTCCAAAGCCGTAAACGAACGGCGGAAAGTGGCCTTTCACCGGGCATGCCACGGGCGCTCGCTTGGGCTCAAAATGCAACAGGAAACGCTGCTGAATTCCATGCCCGGGATCGAGCTCGTGGCATTCGACCAGGCCGAGCAATGCTGCGGGTTCGGCGGGGCGTTTTCCGCGACTCATGGGAAGCTAAGTTCGGGAATTGGCCTGGAAAAACTGAAGCAAATCGAGCAGTCGGGGGCGACGATCATCACCAGCGGCGATATGGGTTGCCTGATGCACTTGCAGGGGCTTATCGATCGACAAAGTCTCAACTTGCAAACCCGGCACTATTTGGAATTGATCGCTGAGGAGATGGAATGAAGCGATCGCCGGTTGAAGAGTATGCCCGTACTCTCTCGGCGGAGACGATTCAGAGCGTTCGAAATGCGACCACAAAAGTCACCGTCGCCCGCCGGGTGACGTTGCCGGAGGCATTCCCTGATCCCAACCAAGCCCGCGCTCAAGCCGCCGCAATTAAAGATGAAGTACTCGAGAACCTGGAGTCTTACCTGGGCAGGTTCAAGGAAGCTTGCGCTAAAAACGGGATTCAGGTGCATGAAGCCAGCGACGCGGTTGAAGCGAATCGTGTGATCCTCGATATTTGCCGCGCCACCGCTCCGGCCGGCTCGATCATTGTTAAAGCCAAGTCGATGGCGACGGAGGAGATTCATCTGAATCACCACTTGGAAGCCGCCGGATTTCGGCCAGTAGAAACGGATTTGGGCGAATTCGTCGTGCAGATCGACGGGGACACTCCTAGCCACATCGTCGCGCCGATCATTCACAAGAATCGCATCGATATTGCGAAGTCCTTTCAACGCGAGGGGCTCGGCCCCTATACGGAAGAACCGCCGGAGCTGGCAATGCAAGCTAGGGCACATTTGCGAACGCAATTCCAGCAGGCGAAGATCGGAATATCGGGGGTCAACTTCGGAATAGCAGTGACGGGGCGAATCGTTCTTGTCGAGAATGAGGGAAATAACCGTCTCAGCACCACCGCCCCAGACGTACACATCGCGCTGATGGGGATCGAGAAACTACTTCCGACAGAAAGCGAACTCCCATTGTTTCTAAAGCTGCTGGCTGCCTCGGCAACCGGCCAGTATCTGCCGAGCTACGTACATTTGATTTCGGGTCCCCGCGGACCAGATGAAGTCGATGGTCCAACCCAAGTTCATATCGTTCTGTTGGACAATGGTAGGCGCCGCATTCGTGAAGGCAAATACCGCTCGATTCTGAGATGCATTCGTTGTGGGGCTTGCCAGAATGTTTGTCCAGTGTTTAGGCAGGGAAGCGGGCACGCCTATGGACATGTGTATTCCGGTCCGATTGGGGCGGTCTTGGCGCCAAATCTGGAAGGCCTGGATAAGTACGGTTATCTGCCCAAGGCTTCCACCCTCTGCGGAGCGTGTGAGGAGGTTTGTCCCGTGCAAATTCCGATTCCGCATATGCTGCTGGAGTTGCGGGATGAGGCAAACCGAGCAGGAGTGATTAAAGAGCCTCCCGGATGGAGTGCGTATGCCTTTGGGTCACGCCATCCATCTTTGTGGCGAACGGGCTTGGCAATGCTCCCAATCGCTTCGAAGGTTGCCCCGCATCCCATGAAATCCG
>DATFHI010000085.1:0-8753 GCA_035248525.1 Fimbriimonadaceae bacterium
GGCCTCGATGAGTTCCTTGCGAGCACAGTCAACTTCACCATCCCACTTTGCGAGCACTTCCTGAGCGATTGGGATCCCATCGTGCAAGTAAATGCCGAGAATCTGCTGAGTGGCATTGCGATCAGGACGATTGATCTTGACCTTGCGGTCAATCCGTTCGGGTCGAAGGACGGCGGGGTCGATGTAATCCGGTCGGTTGGAGGTGAGCATAAGCACCACGTTCTCCAGCGACTGCAATCCATCGAGCTCAGCGCAAAACTGAGGCACAACCGTATTGGAGATGTTCAACCAGCGTCCGCTGGAACGGGTGCGAAGCACGCTCTCCGCTTCATCCATAAAGATAAAAACCAAGCGACCCTCTTTGGCTTTTTCTCGGGCGGTCTTGAATATCTCCCGAACCATGCGCTCAGTCTCTCCCAACCACATGTTGAGAATCTTTGGTCCGGAGATCGCCATGAAATACTCCTTTACGGGTTTTCCAACCCGCTTCGAGTACTCCTGAGTTAAGTTGTATGCAGTTGCCTTGCCTAAGAGCGTCTTTCCGCAACCCGGAGGGCCGTAGAGCAAGATTCCCTTGATCGGTTTCTTCTCAAACTTCGCAAACAGTTCCGGGTGCAACAGCGGTTGCTCGATGGTTTCGCGGATAAGCCGGATCGCATCTTCCTGTCCGCCAACTTTTTCCCAAGGAATGTCGGGGACCTGCTCCAGGAAGTAATCCTTGCTTTCCTGCCGCTCGTAGTGCTCGATCGCAAACCGCCCAGAGGCATCTAAGCGCACTTCATCACCGGGATGAATTGCGACGTCTTGGAGTTTCTTGGCCCGAAGTACAAGGCGGCCTTCCGACCCGGGAGTCTCGGAACCGATTCGCAAGCGGCCGTCCTCCAGCGCTTCTCCGACCTTGAGGATGCCGCCGACCATGCTGTGCTCCACGACCCCGACCACCGCGTAAGCATCGTTAACCCGAACACGCACACCGGCTTCTAAGAGATCCGTTGATACTTTCGGGTCGACGTGGGCCACGTACTCGGTGTCGCCAACATTGATGAGGGCAAATTTGGAATCGGAATCTTCGATCCAATTCACGAACACGCCAATTCGGTTAGCAGGCGCGGTGAGTTTGTTATAGGCTTCTTCGTATTCCGCCAACAGACGGTCGGCATCCTTACGGTCCTTGGCGTCGGCCGCGAGAGCACGCTCCAACGATGCCAGATAGTTTTGCAGACGCGGGTCGTCCTTCGGAGCTTGCTCGTAGATTTTGTCGAGCAGTTCGCGAATTCGGGTGGGATCAGAAGCCATAACTGATCATACGTCGGCATTGCTCCTTCGGGCGGGACTCCCGCCAAAAATCAGACGTTGGCAGGGGCGGCCAGGGATTGGAATGCCTGGAGCGTGGCAAGTGCGATGTCGCCATACAAGTCTTGGTGAACCACCTTGACGCCGCCTACGGGGAAGCTCTGTTCGCCAACTTGAATCTGGGCGGAGACGGTCACCAGCCGCTCGCCTTCTGCATTCTGAGTGAGGTGGATGTCGTTTATCGTCATCCTTCGATCGGGATATTTCCGTTCGAGAGCCTTGGCCGTGGCGCTGGCGATGGATTCGATTACCGGCCTTCCCATCCGCGAACTCACGCCGGATACCACGGATTCCCCAATACTCAAAATAACCTGGGTTAAGGAGTTTGCGGTGTGATCATCGGCATACACGCTGACCACGCGAATCGGAACGGTTGTCAGAGTCGTTGCCGGTATTTCCACTGCGGCAACTTCAGGAGTATCTCGCTTTGCCAAGGTCTGCTTGGCGTTCTTTTGGGCGATGCAGTCCTTGCTCGCGAGGTTGATGAGGTTATCCAAAGTTGCGGCGTAGTGGATGTTCTCTCGTTCCTTGGTGCGTTTACCGCCCTGGATGCCGATGGTGAACTCCACGCTGTCCTCAGCCTCACCAATGAAGATCTCGGAGCTCTTGCGTTTGAGCATTTCCGCAAAGGACTCAGCATCGGCCCGATTTCGAATGGTTCCGATGGCGAACTCGTCGCCACCGTATCGAACCAATACGTCGGTGGACTCCTCGACCGCTTGACTTAACATCTCGGCAACGCGCTTTAAAACTCGATCCCCGACGATATGGCCGTAGCGCTTGTTGTATTGGCCGAATTCGTCAAGGTCGACGAAGAGGATAATGACTTCATTTCCTCGTTTAAGCTTTTCGATTCCCCATTCGCGAAGCTGGTCGCTCCAAGAGAGCTCAGTCAGGGGGTCCCACGAGCGGCCGAGCTCCTGAAGAAGCATGTTGGCGGTTACGATGCCAAGAAACTTGCCATCTTCGAGAACCGGGGCAATGTCGATGTTCGCCTTGACGAACTGCTCCGAAGCATCGCGAATGGACTGTTCGCCATATAGAATTAGCGACGGTTTTTGAATCGCCGGCGCGAGCAAATCATCGCCCGAATAGGTTGCTAGTGATTCTGGGGTTACAACCCCTACAAATTCGTCCGAGTCGATCACGCCAAGTGCTCTCAAGCGGTGTCCTTCAAGTACGATCCGGGCGGTGGACACCAAATGGTTTGGCGCCACCCAGGCGGGGATGAGCTTAAGAGCCCGGATTGACAGCATGATTACACGACACGTCCGCTAAACACGGTAAGCAAGTTCAAGGTAATCAATGTTCGTGCCAATGGGCACCGTCATAATTACCGGGATTACGAGTCCAGCAGACTTTCTACGGTGATTTCGAGGAATTGTCGATAAGCGAATAGGGCTCGCGACTCAGTCCTCATCGCTTCCCGAATCGCCAACCCATCCGTTCGTGCCTGCCGAGGGGGAATTCCCGCCATACAAGCGACCTGCACTTCGGATAGACCCGCGACCTGAATGAGCGCATAGCACGCCATTTGAAGAGCTTGCCGATTGTCCTGTGCGGTCGACTTCGCCGCCGTCATCACCTTTTCTTTGAAATCCCAACCAGAGTTGTCGGCAAAGAATGGGTCCAAAATTCCGCACGCGTGGAGAATCTCCTCGGAAGAAATCCACGAGGGCGAGGCCAACTTGAGACGGTTCAGAGCGCCGATTATCGTGTTGCCGTTCCCCATCATGCGTAGGGCGATTAAGTCGATCAATACGTCGGCAAGCCGAATCCGTTCTGCCCTTGCCATTTGCCGCACCACCGCTCGGCGCTCAGTTGGAGACGGCTGTCCGATCTCGTGCACGCTCCATTCGCGCAAGGAAGGAAGGAAGGCCAGGCGATTGCGGGTCAGCTTCTCTCCGGTAAGCGCAATTAAAGTGGGTCGTCCAGTCCTGACCCGCCGCTCTAGAGCCAACTGCAACTGAATTCGGCATCGGGAACGAGATGTCGCATCATGGGCATCATCGATGACCAGCGGGGAGTTTGGAGAAGCCGCCGACCTACCCTCTAACCAGTCTAGGGTTCGAATTCTGGGCGTTTTGCATCGTGACTCACGGGACAAATGGTTGGAAACGCTGTCGAGCAGATGAGACTTGCCCCAGCCGGTCGGCCCAACAATCGCAACGAAGGAGTTTGCCCCGGTGGCGAACTGCAACGCAGCGTCGATCGCTTCGACGTTGGAGGGTAGTTCTGCCATCGATCCAAAGCTTCTGTCCATGCGATCAAAAAGAGCCTCCGATACCTGAGGGAGGATGACACGAGGAGCAGCCGGAACCAATAACGAAGTAATCATAGACCGATCTCCCGCCCCCACATATTTCCCCGGGGCAGACGGCGTACTGAACATTCTCATGATGTAATCAGCGGCGGTCAAGGGTAAATAAATCCAGATATGAGAACCTCATAGCCTGAAGGACTGCGAAATACTTCATTTTCCTCGTGGATTTAAGACTTTACAGAGTTTTAAAACTGCTGATCTATCCACAAGTTATCCACCTATTTGTGCCGAATTCGGGACCAGTAAGTGGCGAAATCAAATTTGGGGCTGTTCTCAACGCGGTGGCAGGAAACACATGATTCCGGTCCAATCTTGGGCATTGCTTCGGCCTTTGGATGAGCCACGTGAGCGGCTCCTGGCCCGTGGCAACTCTCGCAACCCACGTCGGCAAGTTGGGGCGTTTCCTGTCGAGATCGAAAGCCATAAATGCTCGCAAGTCCGACGACGTGACATTCAACGCAGTCCGGATCTCGCTGATGTTTCTCGTGCTCCAAGGTTGCCAACGCCTTGGCATGTTTGGAGGTCTTCCAGACTTTTGCGGCGTCGGCGTGGCAGGTGAAGCACGCGGCAGTCCCCGCGAACTTGCGAGTTTCAATTCTCGGCAACGCTTCTAGAAGCTTTTCCTCGGAGACGCGCGCCAAATAGGTGTTGTACGCGCGGGCAGCCGTGGGGTCCTCCCCATATCCCGGCTCCAAGACGATCGGGACGTACGATGTGAAGCGGTCTCCTTTCCAAACCAGGCGAACCACCGCTTTTCCTCCATCTCCGACACTCGCCAATAGGACATTGCCGACGCGTTGGGAGCGTTCGGGTGGATTGCCGATCGACTGGTATTGGATCAGGGCAATTTGGGGAAAACTCTTGGCAAGTTCGACGGCGTCCTCGCGGCTGCCTTCAAGGAGAATGATTAAGTAAAGGCGCTCCGACCTGGCTCGCTGCACAAGCTGAGGAATGGCGACATCCAGCGGGACAACTTCTCCACCTAGGGAATCGGCAATAGCCTGCGCCCGGATCGAGACTCCGCCAATCAAAAACGGACCGGACTTCCGAAATGCGGGAAGTTCCAATCCCTGGCGCATTTTCACGGTGCTTGAGATGAGGTGATTTCCACTGAGTTGGCCGACGGAGAGGATGGAACCCGGACCCAAGGCGGCTTCGCTTGTGGTCAAATTGATTGCGGCTCCGGATGCAGAGGAGTGCAGTTGGGCAAACGCTTCGACTTTCAGTTCGTCTTGTCGGCCGGCTGACTTAACCCAGCCTCCATTTTCCAAGACCAAGGTTCGCCCTGGAATTCCCATCTGGCGAATCACCGAGGCGCGCCGTTTAACTCCGCCAACCATGGGTGCGCTGCAACCGCAAGGCGATAGATAGCCCTGTTCATTCCCACTGAGAAATAAGACGGTTTCGGGCGCAGATGGTATGGCTTGCAAGCCTAGCGCGGCAGCTCCAACGGTCACCGTGGCCAGACCGTAAAGCTTCATTTAACGATGCCCATTACGGGAACTCGGATGAGCGGTTGCTTGGAATCGTTGGTATGGATCGTCAAGGTTGCTCGAAAGTCGCCAAGCGGAGCCTTCCCCGAATAAGTGCACTTGATCTTGTACTCGGCTTCACCATTGATCGGAACCGCCACGGCATCGACAAATGAGGAGTCGGAATCGATCTTTTGAATCTTGAACGGTTTGTTCGGGCGGGTCAGGATAAAGGAAGCTTCGCGCTCCGCTTGGCCTAATTCCCCGAAGAAGATGCTTGCCGGCATGGCCGCAATACCCTTTTGAGCGAAGATCACATAGCGCAGCAGAGGGAATTTCGGATCGCTCGTTTTGACTAATACCGTAGCGGCCGAGCGGCCGTTGACCTGCGGTTCTCCCAGACTGACCTTGATCCGATAGCCTTCCCGCTTTTGAGCAGGCTCATTAAGTGCCGGGTCGGCCATGGTTCCCGACCACGGCTCGAACGTTGCGGTTCCTGGGTTGCCTTGGACTTCAACGCTTGTAATTTCAAGTGGCTGCTTGGCCGGGCTGGCCATGAAGAATTCGGTATCCAGCGACTTATTGTCGATGATGAGCACGCTGGGCTCGTTTGTCAGGAACCTGTACCGAGGGATCGTGCGGACGTGGATCGGAAAAATTTGCAACGGCTTCTCGGAGTCATTTGAGAAGAGCATGATGTGCTTATTAAAGTCGCCGACAATCTCCTTGGTATCGATCTTGACGGGCACCGCCACCGAGGAACCCGGGGCAATTGCCGGGGCGGGAGAAGCGGTCATGCAGCCACAGTCAGGAACGACCTTGAACTGCAGCGTCGCATTTCCCAGGTTCGTGACTTGGACGCTGAACTCAATTGGCGTTCCCTGGATTACCGGACCTCGCTCGATGATGGCCGGATCGAAGCTTGCGGAGGGAATGGCAGGCTTAAGCGCTTGCTTCTTCTCGACCCCGACGGTCATCTTCCGCACCGCTTCCTGAATCATGTTGATGGCGTTCAGCTCGTTTGGATCAGGGTTAGATTGAAACTGCATCTGCAGATTCGAGCGGCCCATCATGGAACCCAAATAAGGTCCAGAGTTCAGTCCCAGATACGAACCCAGCGCATATACAATTTCGTTGTGGAGGGAGATTGCACTGGTTTTCTCGGTCGGATTTCCTCGCTCGATCCCGATCACCGCTTCCATCCGGGTTTCTGTCGGAACCTCCGAATAGAAAAGGGCAATACCTCGTGGCAATCCACTTGCCGGATCCGCCGCCAACGTCTTTTCAAAGCTGAACTTGATGGCAGCATTGGCAGATGGCTTAATCGATAGCCCAGGTACACGATTGGTGACGGACTTGAACGCCTCATCGCGGACCTTGATCCACTCCGCTCGCAGGTTTGTTGGAAGTTTAGAGTCGTCCCAAACGTAGGTGACAGCGAAATGCGGCAGCAGCTTTAGCTTCGCCTTTGCCTGGTCAAACTGGCCCTTCTCCGTATGCTCGGCAACGATTTGAAATGCCCGGTGCACATCAGGGCTGCTCAAAGGCGGAAGGGTTGGGCCCATTCCCGACTGCAAAGAAGTTAAAAAGACGATCGCCGCAAGCATTGGAGAAAAGCTACCTCAGGAAGAAGTACGCCAAAAGGACGCTTGAAGCGCGAATGGAGTTCAAAAAGTAATGAGGCCACCAATGCCGCAAAGGGGAGAGCAAATCAGCACGGGGCCTCGATCCATAGTTATGACAAATTTTGAGCCAAATGTGAAGGGGTGGACAAAAAGACTCACTCCACAAAGGCGTCTTCGGAAGGCTTCTGCCTCAAATAAGCTTCGATGAATCCGTCGATGTCGCCATCCATCACGCCCTGCACGTTTCCGGTTTCATAGCCCGTTCGATGGTCTTTAACCATCGTGTAAGGTTGCATGACGTAACTTCGAATTTGGCGGCCCCACTCGGCGGGACCGCTGACCATGTAAGACTTCATCTTTTCTTGGCTGGAGGCCCTTTCCAACTCCGACAATCTTGCCGCCAGGACCAACATTGCACTGGCGCGGTTGGCGTGCTGGCTGCGTTCGTTTTGGCAGGTCACTACGATGCCGCTCGGGATATGGGTGATTCGAACGGCGCTCTCGGTCTTGTTCACATGTTGGCCACCAGCGCCGCCCGCCCGCAAGGTTTCCACCTTTAGATCTTCAGGATCGATATTGACTTCCGTCTCCTCGATCTCTGGCAACACTTCCACCTTGGCAAATGAAGTGTGACGCCGAGCCGCCGCATCAAATGGGGAAATGCGGACGAGTCGATGAACTCCATTCTCCGAGCGGAGATAGCCGTAGGCATTCTCACCGCTCACTAGCACTTGGATGGACCGATAACCGGTGACGTCGCCGGGAGTTTCGCTGAGCACCTCCATCTTGTAGCCATGGTTTTGTGCCCACCGCGAGTACATGCGAAATAGCATTGCGGCCCAGTCGCAAGCCTCGGAGCCCCCTGCTCCGGCGTTGATCTCGAATAGGGCATTGCGGCCATCATGCTCGCCACCAAGCAGGGTCCGCAGCTCATATGCATCCAAGTCTTTGAGGAACGCAACCGCCATTTGGTCCGCTTCCTTTTCCAACTCCGGATTAGGATCCTCACGCAGCAATTCATACAACTCCGCAATGCTGGACTCAGTTTTTTGAAGGTCCTTTAGAGGTGCGACGAAGTTCTTGAGCCGCGAAAGGTTCTGAAGAACCCGATTAGCGGCGGGCGGATCATCCCAAAAACCGGGTTGGGACGATTGCTCTTCGAGCTCAGCTATCTGGGAAAGGAGTCGAGGCTGGTCAAAGATGACCTCCGATAGCGTCCAATCTCCCACGAGCCTTGGACAGCGCTTCCTGCTGATCGTCGGTCAACATGCCTTAAACTCTACCCAACCTCCCCGAACTTTACGCAAAGACCAACTGGTCATAATTTCGTTACACTCGCCGTATCAGGAGAGGAGGGCAATTCCATCTATGTTCAGCAAATATCGAGTGCTGATCGCGATTGTATTGGGCAGCATCGCCGCGATGTCTTCAGCCAATACCACCGTTGACTTTGTATCCAACGAGGTCCTGGTGAAGTTCAAGGGAACTGGAGCCATCGCGAACAGCTACGCAACTATCGCAAACCGCGCCATTGGCGCTCAAACCAAAACCGTCATCCCCCGCGTCAACGTGAATCTCGTTCGCGTTCCCGCCGGAATGTCGCCGGATGACGCCGTGTTCTATTACAGCCGGCTCTCAACGGTCGAATACGCCGAGAAGAACGCCAAGAAACAGCTTCACTTCACTCCCAATGACACACTCTTCAACCAGCAGTATGGGCAGAAGAAGGTCAAGTGTCCCGAGGGCTGGGACATCAGCAAGGGGCTCGACACGGTTGTGGTTGCGGTAATCGACACTGGCGTGGATCTGAATCACGAAGACCTCAAGAACAAGGTGGTTGCCGGTTTTGACTTCTCGGATAACGACAGCGATCCCACTGCGGCAGGCGACCACGGAGTGCACACCGCGGGCATCGTTGGGGCCGAAACCAACAACAATAAGGGAGTTGCCGGCACGGGATACAACGTCAAGGTAATGCCG
>DATFHI010000086.1:0-5137 GCA_035248525.1 Fimbriimonadaceae bacterium
GATCGAAGAGATCGCCAACTGCCTGGCGGACGGCGGAGTGTTGGTGGTTTTGAGCTACCACTCCGGCGAAGACCGGGCCGTGAAGCAGGCGATGAGGGAGCTGCGGTCTGGCGGATTCGAGGAGATGTTTCGCAAGCCGGCAGTGCCCACCCAAGAGGAGATTTCTCGCAATCCACGGAGTAGGAGTGCGAAGTTACGAGCAGTTAGAAGACCGCGCAGGGACGCAACCACGGCCATGGAGGGCCGAAAACAAATAGGAGCTTAGGATGAGCGCAATACCCATTACCAGACCAGAAATCCAGACTTCCCCCCGACTTAGGGTTATTGAGGGCGTGCGACCGTCGACCATTCGCCAGGTGCTTAATTGGACATTGGTGTCGACCGTCATTTGCTTGGCGACGTTTGGTACAAGCAGCCTCGCCGGACACGTGATGGTAGAGCGTGCTCGACGCGATGGAATCACGGCGGCGAAGCGACTCCGAGCCGCCACTGCGGCCCAAGCCGTGTTGACCCGTCAGATAGAAGATCTTTCGAATGACAAGGACATGAACCAATGGGCGATTAGAAATGGATTCGTTGCGCCTGAATTAGCGCCTCATTCGTCTGGAAATCAACGTGTCCTCGTCGCTCAACGATAGTCCATTCCGCCTTCGCCATACCATGCTGGCTGGCGGCGTGCTGTTCGGCCTGGCGATCGCCAGTCAGGCCAGGGTCCAGTTGTTTGGCAGCACGGACATAAAGGCCAAGGCAGAAAAGTCAAAGCGATTTGTGGTGACCCATGTGGATCGCCCGAACCGGGGAACGATTTACTCCGCCGACGGCAAGATTCTTGCCCGCGATAATGGCGTTTACCGTTTGCATTTGAACGTCGATCGCTCGCCCAAGAGCCCTGCCTTCTACATGGAGGTTGGCAACGCCGCCGGTATGTCGGGTGCGGAGGTGCGCGAGTTAGCTGAACAGCAGGGGGGCGATCTGCTTTGGCCTCCGGTGCTGACCGCCGACCAGCGACGCAAAGTGGACGCTGTGCGCGTCAAATGGCGTGCTGACGGCTTGTCTGCCGATCCGACCGGCGAAAGATCCTATCCCCTAGGGGCGGCGGCTAGCGGGGTCATCGGCCTCATCGGCACAGAAGAGACTTCCAAGGGAATTGAGAAGAGTTTGGGGCCGTTGATTGCCGGTCGAAATGGCGTTCAGCGTGGACTTGTGGACCGCACGGGCGCGTTTCTACCCATGCGCATGGAGGATGACACCATCGCGCGGGTGGATGGCAAAGATATCGTCTTGACTCTGGACAGCGATATCCAAACCGTCGCCTTCGACTCCGTAAAGCGTGCGGTCGAATCCAACAAAGCTGATTCCGGAATTGCAATCGTCGTGGACCCGAGGAGTGGCGACGTGCTGGCGATGGCGAATTGGCCCACCTTTGACCCAGCTACCGGCCAAGGTCCGGATCATGCGGTTGCCGACTTCAATCCGAACTTCATGGGGCACTTTGAACCAGGCTCCACTATGAAAATTCTTACCCAGGCCAAAGCGCTGGAGGATGGGAAGATTGGGTTGGACTGGCATAGCCAGTGCAACGGAATTTTGCAGAAGGGGCCGTATCGGGTGCGATGCGCGCTCCACAACGGAAACCGTGCCCACGGCGCAGTCAATTTGGAGCGGGCGATTGCCGTCAGCTGTAATGTCAGCGCCGCCCAGTGGGCGACGATGATCGGATTTGAGCCTTACCGACAGTTCATCCACGACTTGGGCTTGTTGGACGAATTGAACGTCGACCTTCCCAACACGAAACCAGGCAGCATTTACATTGAAGAAGTTGCCAAGACTCAAGAGCTCATGTGTTGGGGATTTGGCCAGTCGCTTAACGTGACGCCATTGGCGCTCGCCTCCGCTTTTACTTCACTGGGAAATGATGGAGTGTGGATGAAACCGCGACTCGTGAAGTCGGTCGGTGGTATCGAACGCCCGACGATGGAAGGGAAGCGTGTGTTTTCTCCCAAAACGACCGCCGAAGTTTTGAAGTGCATGGAAGCGGTTATCGACACCGATCACGGCACCGGCAAGACCCTTCGCATCCCGGGATTGCGAGCGGCAGGTAAGACGGGAACCGCTCAGCGCCTCGGCCGCGGCCAGGGATACGTATCCAACTTTGTGGGCATTCTTCCGGCGGACAATCCTCAAGCCGTCGTGTTGGTCATGATCGACCACCCGTCGGGAAGCCAATATTACGGCGCTCAGGTTGCGGGACCGGTTTACAAAGAGATCGCGCAGGCTCTGGCGAGAAAAATGAAGCTTCGCTCGACTTCAAGTAGTCAGACAGCAAAGCCTGAGGTTAGTCATTGAAGCTATCAGAGATCCTCTCTGAAGCAAACGTAATATCTTTTGCTCTGCTGGACGACGAAGTAACTTCCATCGCGCAGGATTCACGGCTCATTCAACCCGGCGGCCTATTCGTTTGCAATCCCGGAACGTCCACCGATTCCCATGAGTACCTCGAGTCCGCTAAGGCTAATGGCGCCACGGCTGCTGCCGTTTGGTCGATGGCAGGTTTCGAGAAAGCAAAGGAGTTGGGGCTGGCGGGTTTCGTGCTGCATGCGGAGCGCATTCACTTTAACGACGCGATCTGCCGGATTTGCAATGTGATGTTTCGATACCCAACACGCACCATGAAAGTGTTGGGCGTGACGGGGACGAATGGGAAGACAACGACCGCGTGGTTGATCCGGGACATGTTGACGGCGCTCGGCCTTCGGGCGGGATATCTTGGGACGCTTGGCTTCCAAGTCCCCGGAGAAGAGCGGGAGTTGGGGAATACCACGCCATACCCGGTAGAGCTATGGTCGCTGTTAGCGGAAGCGCGGGATAAAGGCGTTGAGGCGATGGCGATCGAGGTTTCGTCGCACGCCTTGGCAGAGCACAGAGCGGAGTACATCGAGTTTGATGCGGGCGTCTTCACCAACCTGACTCAGGATCACTTGGATTTTCACGGGTCTATGGATGAGTATGCGAACGCCAAGTTCCGGCTCTTTAGTGAGTTGCCCAACCAGTCTGAAAAGCCGTTTGTCGGAGCACTGAATCTGGACGGCGCTTACGGCAGGAAATGGTATCGGGAACTGGTAGCAAAAGGCGGTTCGCCTCGCGCATTTTCTACGTACATGGATGACGATTTGCCTGGCAACCCATATGACCGAATCGTAGGAATCGCTCGTGATATCCGCCTCGATGGACTTGTGCTGGAATTCCACCTACGCGGCGAGCAGGTGCAGGTACCGGTGAGCCTGGGCGGTTCGTACAATGTTGAGAACTCCATAGCCGCCACGGCGGCGGTTTGCTTTCTGGGTTACCCGCTTCCCGACGCTGCCCGGGCATTGAATAAGGCCCGTCCGGTTCCTGGCCGGTTTGAACCGGTGCCAAATGAGCAGGGAATCATAATATTGGTGGACTACGCCCATACTCCGGACGCTCTGGAGAAACTGCTCGACGCCGTGCGGTTACTTGCCCAGGGAAGGGTGATAACTGTATTTGGATGCGGAGGCGACCGGGATCGTACCAAGCGGCCCAAGATGGCCAAAGCCGCGAGCGAGCGAAGTGATTTGACCGTCGTAACCAGCGACAATCCACGAACCGAAGATCCCCAAATCATCCTCGATGAGGTCTTGACCGGGATTGTGCCGGGACGAAACTCGGTCGATATTATCGACCGGCGGGAAGCAATTGCCTACGCCGTGAAAGAGGCCCATCAGGGCGACGTGGTGGTCATCGCGGGTAAAGGGCACGAGAACTACCAAATAATCGGCCGCACGAAATATCCGATGGACGACCGAGAAATGGCACGCAATGCCTTAAGCCAGCGATGAAGCCAATTTCCTTAGCTGATTTTGCGGGCATGGTGGGGGGGGAATTAGTCGCCAAGGATAGCTCTCCGGAAATTCAGGGGTTTGCGACGGACTCCCGGCAAGTAGTTCCTGGCGATCTGTTTTTGGCAATCAAAGGAGCGCGCACCGACGGACATGAATATGTTCCAATCGCAATTGAGAATGGCGCGATTGCGACATTGGCCGAACGACCGGTGAAGGGCCCCTACATTTTGGTCGCCGACCTTGTTCAGGCGCTCGCCAAGATGGCTGCGCACTACCGGGACCAATTCCAGGGCAGCGTCATTGGGATCACCGGAAGTGCCGGCAAAACCACAACGAAAGAGTTGCTCGCGGCCGCCCTTGCTCCAATTGGGAAGGTCGTCAAGACTGAAGGAAATCGAAACACGGAATTCACCGCGCCGCTTCTTTGGCCGGAAGTCACGGCGGATACAAAAGCGGTGGTGGTGGAAATGGCGATGCGGGGCAAGGGACAGATTGCACATCTGGCTTTCTTCTCCAAACCAACGGTTGGCCTGGTGACCAATATTGGTTGGTCGCACGTCGGGGAAGTGGGCTCGAGGGAGGGAATTGCGGAGGCAAAGTCGGAATTGCTCAACGCCGTTCCGCGCGACGGCATTGCTATTCTTCCGGTCGATGACGAATTCTTCTCGGTATTGGAGGAGCACTCCGAGGGCCGTCAAATTTATACATTTGGGACGTCGGATTCAGCGGATTGCCGGGTCATCAAGGTTCAGAGCGAAGGTTGGGATGGATCCACCATCAATGGGTTTTTTGCCGACATACCTTGGCAAGTTCACCTTCCCTATCTGGGTTTACATTTGGGGTTGAATGTAGCGGCGGCGATTTGTGCTTGTGCCGGCCTTGGGTTAGCACCCCAGGAAGCGGCGGACGCGATGGGCGAAGCGGTGCTTCCCCCGATGCGCATGCAGGTTCTGGAATGGCGGGGAATCCATGTGCTGCTCGATGCCTACAACGCCTCTCCCTCAAGCATGAGGGCTGCGATCGATACATTTATGGAGTTGCCTTGCGAAGGTAACCGCTATGCGATCATTGGCCAAATGAACGAACTGGGAGCTGAGTCGGAACTTGCTCACCGCGAGTTGATAAATTACATGCAGCAACAGGAACTCGCCAATGTTTGGACATTTGGAGATTTGTGGGCGCAACATGGTTTGTCCGCGCCTGAGCCGGACATCGAATCGCTTCGGAGTTCGATCACAATTCTGAAACCCGGCGATTCCATTCTCATCAAGGGC
>DATFHI010000087.1:0-3109 GCA_035248525.1 Fimbriimonadaceae bacterium
TTTGGAAACTCTTGAGGATTTGCTTTGGGACTTGGACCAGGCGCTCCAGTGATTTAACGATGGCTTGGCGCACCTTTAAGTGGACTCTAATAACGCTGTTTTGCCTTGTGCCATTGGCATGGACGGTTTATTGGGCTTTTACTGGCTTGGTGTTGGGATACTGCATAGTGCCACTACCTCGAAGTCGAAGTTTTAATTTGGTGTACGGTTCGCCCGCCCGCTGGTTCGGCCTGGTCTGGACTGCCTTGGCCGTCTTTCTTTCAGTCGGGCTCGTTCGGCAGTTTTTGAAGGGCTGGCATGACGGCAAATCGCCTGATTAGTATTCAGCACGGAAAAACGTGAATTTTCCGGACCGGAGCGGCTCTTCTCGCATCGACCTTCCGCTTCGAGCAGTCATCCAGCCGCTGATTTGCCCCTAGCCATATCTTTGATGCAATTCTTACGGTTAGGTCCTTGATTCTTTCGGCGCTACCGTTTCCATGTTTCGTTTCTTAAGACAAAGCACTCACATGAGTGCGGAAAGGAGAGCTATATGAACTGGGACGTTGTTGAAGGCAATTGGAATCAATGGAAGGGACGACTCAAAGAAAAGTGGGGAGACCTGACCGATAACGATCTTCAAATGCTCGACGGCAAGAAGGACCAGATCTCTGGCAGATTGCAAGAGCGTTACGGCATGGCCAAGGACCAAGCCGATCGGGCGCTCGACGACTGGGCCGATTCCTATCGAGATAGAGATCAAAACAACCGGTAGTCAAAACAGGAGGAAGAACGCATGCTACATTACGCATTAGTATTTTTCGTCATCGCGATTATCGCCGCAATCTTTGGATTCGGTGGAATCGCCGGAACAGCGTCCGGAATCGCGCAAGTATTGTTCGTGGGATTCTTGATCCTGGCCGTACTTTCGCTTCTGTTCGGTCGACGAACCACCGTCTAACCCAACAGCTAACGCAAACGCTTTCAGGCTCATCGACTTAGTTTCGGTGGGCCTGATCTCTTTATAAACCCTAACTTTTTTCGGCATCCAATAGGGCGCACACTTCACTACAATAGCGGTATGAGTTTTCTCAAGAAGCTTTTCGGTGGGGATGATCAGCAAAAGTCGGGTGGCCTGGGGGACATCATCAAGCAGGCTCAAGATCTGCAGACCCAGTTCCAAGGTCAAACGCAAACGGATTGGTCGCAGACCAGCACCAGCGAGCTAATGGCTCAGGCGACGGCGAATATGGAGATGCTAACCGGTCAGAAGTCGGAGCCGAAGACCGCTTTTGTGAAGAAGACCACTTGCCACAACTGCGGCGGAGCGAAAACTTTGGCCCCCAAGACTGCTTATGTGTATTGCGATTTCTGCGGCAGCCTTACCGATTACGATTTTCAGAAAGCTTGCGAGAATCCGCAATCCAATATGCCGGGTCCGGCTTATGAACAGTTGGTCCGAGAAACCAATGAGGACGCCCAGTTGGCCCGTCAAACCAAGGATCGGGAGAAGTTCTACGCCATCCAGGAGCGCCTCTTCAACCGCTGGATCGAGCTCTGCCCCAACGCCGTATCGCCCAGAGCCAAGAACGACCCCGAATACCGACAGCAATTGGTCAAGTACATGGCCACAACGGCGACGGTAAACGAATTCGATGAGGGCTACCAAAGGTATGCCGATGAGGTCAAGCAGCAGGTTTTGGGCATCAAATGGGAAGGGATGTTTCCAAAAATGACCGCCAAGAGTGAGACATTTTGGCCGATGTATCAGACCGTGAAGGCGCAGATGGAGCACAGCTTTAACCGGCTTAAGGCAGAAGGAGTGCTGGATATGCACCCCGATCAGGCTCCCGAGTCGCTGCAACGCCGGATGACCTGGTCGATGTTTTGCCAGGGCTGGCTGCCGACGCTCGCGGAAGAGGACTCGGAAAAGATGATCGCGGATGCGGGATTGAAGGGTGAATACAGCAAATTGGAGCCCACGGAGACGGATTTACGGCACTGTGGCGGGTGTGGTGGAGAACTCCAAACGGTTAAGGGCGCGAAGAAAATGATGTGCGAGGATTGCGGAACGGTGTTGGACATCGAGCATCGGGAAGTCAACTGCAAAAACTGCGCGGGAATGATCAGCTTCCCGGTGGGCAAAAACCGCATTCAATGCCCCTATTGCAAATCCGAGGCCCAGCGAATGGCTTGGTGAACAAACCACAAAGCAACCATGATATTTGGACTTTGCGTGTTTAACCGGGAAGTCATAATAGGTAACAGCTCTTCGTTGCCCGATCGACCGTATTCCGAAATAGGAAATTGGGGCGAGCAACCAGAAGAAGGAGAAACCAACGATGAGCACAGACACTTTTCCCATTCGCAGGGTCGACCATATTCGCCACTACGTCGGCAACGCCCGCCAGGCCGCCTACTACTACCAGCACGTATTCGGCTTTAGCATCACCGGATTCCACGGCCTGGAGACTGGCCAAAAGAACGAAGTGGACTACCTATTGGAGCAGAACGACGTTCGGTTGCTGTTTTCCGCTCCGATTCGGCCGGGCCACCCCATGGCCAACGCCATCGCTGAGCATGGCGACTTTGTGCAGGATATCGCTTTTGAAGTCGACGACGTCGATTGGGCTTACAACGAAGCTGTGCGGCGCGGAGCAAAGTCTGCACGGGAACCTTATTCTCTGAAGGGTGAGGGCGGCGAAGTTCGGCTTGCCTCGATCCACATTTACGGCGACACCATCCACACCTTCCTCAATCGCGACAAGTTCTCCGGCCGATTCCTGCCCGGATTCCAAGACCGCAATGAGCCCGGCGATCCGATCGGCATTCAAGAGATCGATCACTGCGTGGGCAACGTCGAGCTTGGCAAGATGAACTACTGGGTCAAGTGGTATGAGGATGTGCTCGGCTTCAGCAACCTGATCAGCTTCGACGACAAGGATATTTCCACCGAATACACCGCCCTCATGTCGAAGGTTATGGCCAGCGGGAACGGTCGGGTGAAGTTCCCCATCAATGAGCCCGCCGAAGGCAAGAAGAAAAGCCAAATCGATGAGTATCTGGAGTTCTTTGGCGGAGCCGGGGTGCAGCATGTGGCGCTCCGGACCGACGACATCGTCCACACCGT